>QWQL01000019.1 GCA_003670825.1 Planctomycetota bacterium | reverse complement strand
TCGCGGGCTCGCCTCCCGACTGGTCGTGGCCGCGATCGCCGCAGCGCCAGCCCTCGCAGCATGGATTCCCGCGGCCGATGCCGCTCCGCTCGCCACGCTCGGCTGGGCTGCAGCTGCCTGCGGGCTGGTGATCGTGGTCGTGTTCGCGGTTGAGGTGGCCCGCTATGCCCCTGGTGACGGCGGGCTGGAGCGAGTCGCCGGACACATCGCCGCGGTCGTCGCGATCGGTCTGCCGCTCTCGTTCATGGTGGGGCTGCGGCTGCTCGCCGCCGGTCCCACCCGAACGCTCGCGCCGCTCTGCGGCCTCGTGCCGATCGTGAGCCTGATCGCTGTCGTCAAGGCAGGCGACGTGGCGGCGTACATCGTGGGCACGCTCGTCGGTCGCCATCGCATGGCGCCCCAGTTGAGTCCGGGTAAGACCTGGGAGGGCGCTGCCGGGTCGCTGGCCGCGTCGCTGGCCGTGGCCTGGCTGGTGATCGGCCGTGGCGGGTTTCCTTCGGCACCACTCGGCGGCTGGGCCGTCTATGGGCTTCTCGTCGGCCTCGCCGGCATGCTGGGCGATCTCTCGGAGTCGTTGGTCAAGCGGGAGTGCGGTGCGAAGGACTCAGGCCAAAGCCTCGGCGGCATGGGGGGCTTTCTCGACTTCGTCGATTCGCTGCTCCTGGCCGCCCCGGTCGCGTGGATGCTCTGGGCCGCGGGCTGAGGGATCCCACGGAGGGACGGCGGGGACCGCTCGACGCGTGAGAGGCTCAATTTCCGCTATTTTCACGCGGGGGGGCTGCCGGAAAGGGTGAGGGCGGAGCGTGGGGTATAGTGTGGGTATTGGATCTCTTCCTCCGAGACCGTCGGCGACCCACAGTCGCCGCGGGTTTCGATGCCCCGCTCCACGATCGCGGTTGTCGACTCGAAGCGACTCGGCGCCATCTTTGGGCCCCGCGACGCGCACCTCCGCCGCATTCGTGACGCGTTAGGCGTGGGTGTCACTGCCCGCGATGGCTCCATCCACATCGATGGCGACGAGCCGGCCGTTCGACTGGCAACCGAGATCTTCGAGGAACTCGACCGCATCGCCCGCGACCATGGTGGCGTGGAGAGCGATCAGGTGACGAGACTTCTCGCCGTGGCCACAGGGGCAGAGCCACCGCTGCGGCACGAGCCGATCGAGGTGCAGAAGCCCGGCCGCCCGCTCGTGCCGCGGTCCGCCGGCCAGGCCGAGTATGTCCAGGCGATTCGCGACAACGACATCGTGCTCTGCACGGGCCCGGCGGGATGCGGAAAGACGTTCCTCGCCGTCGCGATGGCGGTGGCCGCCCTCCGGATGGAACAGGTGCGAAAGATCGTGCTCGTTCGCCCCGCCGTCGAGGCGGGTGAGAGCCTCGGATACCTGCCGGGCGACCTCCAGGCGAAGATCAATCCCTACCTCCGGCCGCTGATGGACGCCCTCCGGGAAATGATGGATTACGAGCACCTCAAGCGGCTCACCGAGCAGGACATCGTGGAGATGATTCCGCTGGCCTACATGCGAGGCCGCACGCTCAACAATGCCTTCATCATTCTCGACGAGGCGCAAAACACCACCGTGTCACAGATGAAGATGTTTCTGACACGATTGGGCATGGGATCGAAGATGGTGATCTCGGGCGACACCACGCAGATCGACCTGCCTGCCGAACGCACCAGCGGGCTGGTCGATGCCGTCAGTCGCCTCCGCGGGATTCCCGGATGCGGCGAGGTGCGACTCGGCGGTGCCGACATCATGCGGCACCGGCTCGTGCAACAAATCGTCGAAGCCTACGACCGCTGATCCTCATGGCCGCCACCTCACCCCAGAAGCGACGCCGCATCCGCCGCGGGGCTTCCGTCGATGCACCCCACGGCTTCTGGGGAGACCTCGCCGCGCGGGTCTCGCGGCCCGAAGTGCTCGCCCGGCTCGGCATCTGCGCGGCCGCGTCCTTGCTGCTGGTGGTAATGCTCCGCGGGTGGGAGGAGCCGTTTTCGTTTCGGCTCGGCTCGGTGCCGCCCCGCGGTCTCGTGTCTCGGGTGGCGTTTGAGAAGCCAGACCCCGACGCCACCCGCACGGCCCAGGAGCGGGCGGCAGCGAAGGTTCGGGTGGTCTACGCGCAGGACAAGGCGCCGGTCGTCCGCCTCCGCGACGGGCTCAAAAACCGGGCTGCAGAACTCGCCGCCGCGGAGACCCTCAACCGCCGCGTCAGTGAGGCGTGGCTGGAGTTTGCCCCCGAGGCAGCCGAGGTGCTCCAGACCCTGCCAGAAGAGCCAGCGGACCCGCCCGTCGCCCCGGAGCCGCCCGCCTCTTTAGGGCCGCCCGCCTCTCCGGAGCCGCCCGTCGACGGCGAGGCCGCCCCCCGGGCGGCCGGGAACGAGGAGGCCGAAGCCGGCGGGCAAGAGCCTGTCGCAAACCAGTCCGCTCCTCCGCAGCCGAGCAAGGAACTCCTGGAGGCCGAACGGGCCTTCCAGACGTTTCGTGGCCTCGTCGATAGCAAAGACAAACTGCTGCTCTTCGACAAGGCGATCGACCTGGCCTTCCAGGACCTGCTCAACGTGGGCGTGCTCGAAAAGATCCAGCATGCCTACGATGAGGGCAGTCAGAACGAGATCGACGTTCATCCGATCGGCAACGCTGCCGAGACGACCCGCGTGCAGGTGTCGGACGTCGTCCTTGTCGAGGCCAAGGCCCGGCTGAAGACACGGCTCAAGGATGAACTTGGCGAGGGGGCCCTGGCCGACCGGATCTACGCCTGGGTCGAGCCGCGGCTCTCGGGCACGCTCGAGATCGACCGCGACGGCACCGACCGTGCCAAGCGCGAGGCGATCGCCAAGACCCCGCCGCAGTTCGTCCGCTACGCAGCCGGCGACGTGATCGCGGAGGCCAACGCGCCCGTGTTGGGCGAGGGGATCGTGCTGCTGCGCCGCGAGCACGACGAATACCTGCGGCAGCGGGACACGCGGCAGCGGCTGGCCCGCACCTTCTCCATGCTCGGCCTGTTCGCAGCGATGTTCGCCCTTTCAGGGTTCTACATCCACCTCCACCACCGCAAACTGCTCGACAACATCGGTGACGTGCTCACGCTCGTCGGCCTGTCGGTTGTCACCGTCGTGCTCTGCATGCTTTCCGCACACGACGCCTGGCAGGCGGAAATCGTGCCGCTGCTGATCTTCGCGATGACCGTGGCAATCTCCTACGACGAAGACCTAGCCCTGCTGATCGCGGCCCAGGTGGCGCTCGTGGTGGCGCAGGGAATGGACTGGGGGCTCGCCTCCTTCGTCACGCTGACGTCGGCCGCCGCCGCAATGATCTTCTGGATGGGCCGGATCCGAAACCGTAGCAAACTCATCTATGTCGGCCTCTGGGCGGGCGTCGTGGCCACGCTCACGCAACTCGGCACCGGCCTGCTCCAGGAACGCTCGCTCGATCTGCAGATGCTCTATGAGGCGGGCCGCACGGGCGTCTGGACGTTGCTGGCCGGCTTCCTGATGACCGGGCTGCTTCCGTTCATCGAGCGGACGTTTGGCGTGCTCACCGACCTGAGCCTGCTGGAGGTGGGTGACGTCGCCCATCCCCTCCTCCAAGAACTCGTCCGCCGCGCCCCGGGCACCTACAACCACTCGATCAACGTCGCCAGCCTCGCCGAGGCGGCGGCGGAGGCGATCGGAGCCCGCGGCCTGCTCGTCCGCGTCGGCGCCTACTTCCACGACGTGGGCAAGATGCTCAAGCCGGCCTACTTCGTGGAGAATCAGGGCAAGGAGAACCGCCACGAGTCGCTCGTTCCTACGATGAGCACGCTCATCATCGTGGCCCACGTGAAGGAAGGCGTGGAGCTCGCCCGCCAGTACAACCTGCCGCAGCCGATCATCGACCTGATCGCCGAGCACCACGGCACCACGCTGGTCGAGTACTTCTTTCGCCGCGCCGAGGAACGATCCCACTCCGATCCGAACGCCGAGGAGGTGGACGAGCAGACCTACCGCTACCCGGGGCCGAAGCCGAGCACCCGCGAGTCGGCCGTGATGATGCTCTCCGACGCCGTGGAGAGCGCCAGCCGCACGCTCACCGAACCCACCCCATCCCGGATCGCCAGCCTCGTGCACGAACTGGCGCTGAAACGGCTGCTCGACGGGCAGTTCGACGAGTGCGGCCTGACGCTGGAGGAACTGGGTATCATCGAGCAGAGTTTGGTCAAGAGCCTGACGGCCGTGTATCACGGGCGGGTCAAATATCCCGACCAACGAACAGCCTGAGCCACCAGTGCGGAAAACCATGCGCCGTTCGACCGACACCGTTCGCGCTTCGCGACGACCGCCCGCCGATGCCCGCCGACCCGCCGTGGGTGTGACGATCGCCGACCGGCAGCGGCGGGTGAAAATCGACCGCCGCTGGCTCGAGTGGGTCATCCGTCGGGCCGTGGCCGAGATCGGGTCGCCGGCCGCCGAGATCGGCGTGGTCCTCGTCGACGACGCCGGCATCGCCGACCTGCACGAGCAGTGGCTCGGCCTCCCGGGGCCGACCGACGTGATCACCTTCGACCTCTCCACGCCTGTCGACTCCGGGCTGCATGGCGACATCGCGATCAGCGTCGAGACCGCCCGTCGCCTTGCCCGCGAATGTGGCTGGCAGACGCGACACGAAGCGGCCTACTACCTGATCCACGGGCTGCTCCACCTGGCCGGCGAGGACGACCACGATCCGGCGCGCCGGCGGCGGATGCGGGCCCGGGAGCGAGCCGTGATGACGGCGATCGAGCTGCCCCGTCCGCCACGGCGACCGGTGCGAGGCGGGTCATGACCGCGGCCGATGTTCTCGGCGTGGAATCGGGCCTCGTGCTGCTCGCCGTGGCCTGCCTTGCGGCGGTGCAGGCGCGGGCGGTGCGAGGTGCCCAGCGGACGACGATTCAGGAACTCTGCAGCCGCCGCGGCTGCCCGGAGCGATACGACGAAATCATCGCCGGCAGCGAAACCATTGCCTTCATCGCGGCGTCGGTGGTCGTGAGCGCGGCGGTGGGGGCGACGCTGCTGGCCTTCCCACGGCTGGTGACGGTGGCAGGCGATCGCTCGCTCGCCCTCGAACTCTCCGCCATGCTCTCCTGGATTGCCACGGTCTGGCTGGCGCTGGTCGTGGTGCCGCTGTTGCTGGTGCGGTTCGCCGGCCCCTGGATCGTGGTGGCGACCTGGGCGGTCTGGCGGCCGATCGTCGGACTGATCGCGCCGGCCGTCGGCCAGCTCGGCAGGCTTGCGGCCGCCGTCGGCCACCGCGGCGACGCCGCCGAGGAGGGGCCGTGCGATGAGCTCCGGCTCGTGGTCGACGAGGCTCATCGCGAGGGCCGCCTCGAGGGCTCGACCCGTGACATGATCAGGGGCATCATCGGCCTCGACGAGGTTCGCGTCGCCACGATCATGACGCCGCGAACCAAGATGACGTCGATCCCGCTCGGCTCGTCGTGGGAACAGGCCGTGCAGCTGGCCGCCGAGAGCGGCCATACCAGGCTGCCCGTCTGGGACCGTTCCCCCGATGACGTGATCGGCATCCTCCACACGCGCGACGTCCTCACCCGGCTCGCCGAGTCGTTCGCCCGTCAGGTGGAAGGCCGGCCGGAACCGGAGCTCCGCACGCTCCTGCGGCCGCCATGGTTCGTACCCGAAGCGATGAGCGTGCAGACGATGATGCTCGAGTTTCAGCGGGGTAACACCCACATGGCGATCGTGACCGACGAGTTTGGCGGGGTGTCGGGCGTCGTGACCATCGAAGATGCCCTCGAGGAGATCGTGGGCGAGATCGCCGACGAGCACGACGAGGCCTTCACCGACGGCATGCGGATGACGGCGCCCGGCGCCTGCGAGGCGCTGGCGCACATCCGCATCGCCGCGGTCAACGAGCGCCTCGGCCTCCACCTGCCGGAAGAGGAGGATTTCGAGACGATCGGCGGGTTCGTCTTCCATCAGCTTGGCCGAATCCCGGAGGTCGGCGAGCGAATCGAGTCGCACGGTGCTGCCCTGGAGGTGCTCGCCGCCACCCGCCGCCGGATCGACCTCGTGCGGGTGGAGCGGCTCGAGAGGGTCTCGGGCGATGGCCGCTGAAAAGACGCGGGCGATCGTGATTCGCACCACGGCTTTTGGCGAGACAAGCAGTGTGGTCACGGTCTACTGCCGGGAGTTTGGCAAGCTGCGGGCCCTGGCGAAGGGAGCCTGGCGTCCGAAAAGCGGATTCGACGGCGGCCTTGACCTGCTTTCGACCTGTCAGGTACTCGTCATCCGGAAATCGTCGGGAGGTCTCGATCTGCTCACGGAGGCGGCTCTCGAGAACCGCTTTCGCGTGGGCACGAGCCTGGCGGCGGTGCTCGGCGGACTGCACGTGGCCGAGTTGCTCGACGCCCTGACCGCCGATGCCGATCCCCAGCCGGAGCTCTTCGAGGTGGCGCATGCGACGTTGCGAAGATTCTCCGACTGGAGCGGTGACGAAACGCCGCTGGCGGCGCTGCTCGCCTCCATCCAGCTGGCCATGCTCCGGCTCACGGGACACGGACCGGTGCTTTCCCGCTGCGCCGAGTGCCACGGGCAGCTCGCCGACTCAGGCCGCACCGCCTTCGGTATGCTCGACGGTGGCACGCTGTGCGAGCGCTGCCGCGGCGGACGCCGGGGCGTCGTCTCCGTGTCCACCGGGGCCATGGCGGCCCTCCGGCTGCTCGCCGACCCGCGGGTATCGCCCGACGACCTGCCGCTCCCGGCTGCCGTGGGGGGAGAGGTGCGCGGCATCATGACAACCCTGCTCTCCCACCTCCTTGGCAGACCGCTGCGGGTGCCTGCCACGCTCGCCCGTGCCGGCCGGAGGCTCAGCCGCCCGTGACGCTCGCTCTCCGAAAGTCATTCCCGATGCCCTCGGCCCGCACCCCTATCTGCCACCGGCTGATGCTCGCCGTCGTCGCCTGCGGCTGCGCCGGCGGAGGCTGCGCGTCGCTTCAGAAGCCGCAGTGGCCCTGGGCGAAGACCTCCGGGGCCGACACCGAACAGGAAATCGACCGCCAGCTCGGCGAGGATGCCGACTCGGAAGTCATTTCGTCAGAGTACACCCCGACCTCCACCGACGCCGGCTGGGATTACTTTAAGGGAGACAACGTCAAGAAGCGCTGGAAGAAGATGGTCGGGCGGGGCCCGAACGAGCCCGTGGCCCGCAAGGCCCTCGCCGAGGCCGACCGCCTGTACCGCGATGGCAACTACAAGGGAGCGATCTCCAAGTACAAGGAGGCGGTCGACCGCTGGCCCGACTCGGTCATCGAGGAAGACGCCATGTGGCAGCTCGCCGAGAGCTACTTCTTCACCGACCAGTATCCCAGGGCGGAGGACCAGTACGACGAGCTCGTCAAGAAATACGCCAATACGAAGTATCTCGACCGGATCGCGCAGCGGCAGTTCGTGATCGCGCAGTACTGGATCGCGCTCGACCAAAAATCGCACCTGCCGGTGATCGTGCCGAATCTTGCCGACCGCAGCCGACCCTTGTTTGACACCCGTGGCCGCGCCCTCAAAACCTACGACCACGTCCGCCTCAACGACCCGCGGGGCGCGCTCGCCGACGATAGCATCATGGCGCAGGCCAACTCCCACTTCCTTGACCGCCAGTGGCTCGACGCCGACTACTTCTACGGACTGCTCCGTAGTGAATATCCCGACAGCGACTTTCTCCTTCAGGCACACCTGCTCGGCCTGCAGTCCAAAATCCGTGCCTATCAGGGGCCAGGCTACGAAGGTGGCGTGCTCGAGGAGGCCGAGGTCCTCGCCGACCAGGTGATCGTCCAGTTTCCCGACCAGCTCGGCCGCGAGGAGGAGGACCGCGTGCAGACAATGCGGGCCGAGATTGCCGCCCAACAGGCGCAGCGGCACTGGCAGCGGGCCGAGTTCTATGCCAAGGGAAAGCACTACAACTCCGCCCGCATCTACTACGCCCTCATTGCCCGCGACTACCCCAAGACGCAGCTTGCCCAGCAGGCCCGCGACAAGTACCTCACGATCAAAGACAAGGCCGACGTCTCCGACGATCCGTTCCCGCTGCTCACCCGCGTGCTCAACCCCGACTCGCTGAAGGAGGCGGAACTCGACGCCATGGCCGAGTCCGAGACGCAGATCGCCCGGCAGGACGACTCGGGCGCCGCCCCGCCCCGGTTCTGAAGCCCTCCGGCAAGGATGCCGCCATGCGCGACCGCGCCCTCGCCAGGATGGCCCACGTGCTCGTGCTGGTCTTGCTCCTGACCGCAGGCTGCGCTAGCTATCGGTTCGGCAACAACACCCTCTACGCCTCGAACGTCCGCACGATCTACGTGCCGATGATCCAGAGTGACAGTTTCCGCACGATCCCCGCCGTCGACATCGGTGAACGGCTGACGGAGGCCGTCTGCAAGGAGATCGAAAAACGCACGCCATTCAAAGTGGTTGGCAGCGCGGAGGACGCCGATAGCGTGCTCACGGCGCGGATCGTGGCCGACACCAAGCGGATGGTGGTGGAGAGCCCGACCGACCAGTCGCGGTTCGTCGAGATGAACTACCAGACGCTCGTCACCTGGGCCGACCGTGGCGGCACGGTGATCGCCTCGGGAGACGTGCCGCTGCCGGCGGCCACCGTCGACGTGGGCCAGTCGGCAGCCCTGGTGCCCGAATACGGGCGGTCCGTCGTGAGCACGCAGCAGGAAGCGATCGTGAAGCTCGCCCAGCAGATCGTGGGGCTTATGGAAGAACCGTGGTGAGTGGGGTGCGCGCACGCGCCGCGGCCCTGTGGGGTGGGAGTCTCCTCGCGGGGATATTTCGCATCACCCAGCCCACCGCTTCCATGCCCTGCGAGCGAAATCTCCAACGCTCGTCGATCTCCCACCCCACAGGGCCGCTTCCCTGATTCCTGGAGCGTAGGCATCCTGTAGCGTAGGTTTTCAACCTGCGCCGTTACTCGCCTCGACCCGTGCTACATTCGGCCGCATGACGCACGGCTCCCTGCCCACGCACTGGCGACTCCGCACGCGGAGC
>QWQL01000098.1 GCA_003670825.1 Planctomycetota bacterium | reverse complement strand
TGCTCCACATTCATATGGTCCGGGGCACGGAGGCGGAGCCGCACGACCAGACGGCCCGGATCGCCAACACGCGGCGCATGATGCTCGTTGCGGCCCTGATCATGTCGGCGTTCCTGCTCGGCTCGTCGCTCGCCACCGGCACCAACACGCTGATCCCGGCCGAAGAGCTCACGCTCGAACCGGTGAAGGGCAAGGCCATGGACCGGGCCCTCGCCTACCTCGCCCATGGCGAGAGTCCCCACCCGATCTGCCCGCTGTTCGGCAGCGTGTTTGGCACGATCTACGACATCAGCACGATCCTGATCCTCTGGTTCGCCGGCGCCTCGGCGATGGGGGGCCTGCTCAACATGGTGCCGCGGTACCTGCCCCGCTACGGCATGGCCCCGGAGTGGGCGGGTGCCTACCGGCCGCTGGTCATCGCCTTCACCATCATCAATCTGGTCGTCACGATCGCCTTCCGGGCCGATGTCTCGGCACAGGGGGGCGCGTACGCCACCGGCGTGCTGGTGCTGATGACCAGCGCCTGCATCGCCTCCTTCCTCCACGAGATGCGGAAACGGCCCGAGCCGCACCATCGCCTCGCCCTCTATGCCCAACGGGTCGCGTTTGGGCTGATCACGCTGGTCTTCATCTACACCACCCTCGCCAACATCTACGAGCGGCCCGACGGCATCATCATCGCGTCGATTTTCATCGGCACCGTGATGGCGATCTCGTTCACGTCACGATTCTTCCGCAGCGATGAGCTGCGGCTCAAGGAGCTGCGATTCGCCAACGACGCCGACCGCATGCTCTGGACCGACATCGTGCTGGAGGGGGCGTTTCGTGTGCTGGTGCCCCACCGGCCGGGCAGCCGATCGCTGGCCGACAAGGAAGCCGAGATTCGCCGCAAGCACCGCATCCCCGAGACCGTGCCCCTGGTATTCCTCGAGGTGCACTACGGCGACGTGAGCGAGTTTCAAAACGCTCCGATCCTCTCGGCGCGGCAGGAGGGCACGCGGTTCATCATCGTGGCCCGCGACGTGGTGAGCGTGTCGCATACGATCACCCAGGTGGCGATGGAGATGACAAAGCATGGCGCGCCGCTCGACATCGTCTTCGGCTGGAGCAAGGGGGGCAGCCTCAAGCTCGCCCTCGACTACGTGCTCTTCGGCCAGGGCGACATCCCCAACCGCGTGGTCGACCTGCTCGACAACGCGATCACCGATCCCGCCAGGCTGCCGACCGTGATCGTGGGCTGAAACTCGTGCCTGTCAGAGCGTCTTCGTGAGACCGTCTGTCTGTCGCCGCGGTCAGGTACTGCTCGGCGTCGACTTCACCTCGGCGCCGCGGACGCTGAAGCCGATCACCGTGGCGGTGGGGCGACTCGGTGGCGGGGCCCGCGACCCCGTCTACCGTCTCGACGCCATCCGCGAACTCGATTCGCTCCTCGCCTTCGACGGTTTTCTCCGCGAGCCGGCCGGCTGGCTCGGCGGCTTCGATCTGCCCTTCGGCCAGTCGCGAACGCTGATCGAGCACGAGGGCTGGCCGGCCGACTGGCGGCGGTTTGTGAGGTTCTACTGCGGGCAGTCGCGGGACAGCTTGCGAGAGGTGTTTCGCCGCTGGTGCGACGGCCGACCCGCTGGCGACAAGTTCGCCTGGCGCCAGACCGACAGGCCGGCGGGCTCGAGCCCGGCGATGCGGTGGACCAACCCGCCGGTGGCCTGGATGATGCACGCGGGTATCGGTCGGATGCTCGAAGCCGGCCTCGCGTTTCCGGCCCACCGCGTGGCCGGCCGCAAGGCGGCCCGCGACCGCATCGCCCTCGAGGCGTATCCGGGATTCACCGCCCGGCAGGCCTGTCGCCGGTCGTACAAGAGCGACACGCCCGCGCTCCAGACGCCAGACCGCCGCACCAACCGACGGACGATCCTCGCGGCACTCGGAGGAGGAACCGCGGGCCTCGACGTGCGATTGGAGGCCTCGGCCGCATGGACGAGCCGCATGATCGACGACGGCGCCGGTGACCTCCTCGACGCCGCGATCTGCGGCCTGCAGGCCGGCCATGCCTCGCTGCTCCACGACTATGGCCTCCCGGCCGAGCTTGATCCACTCGAAGGCTGGATCGCCAGCGTGCCGGCGTGCCGGCCCGCTTCGTGAAAGCCGCGTCGCCCGGCCCCAACCGCCTCACGCCAGCTCGAACACCGCCTCAATCTCGACGGCCACGCCCAGCGGCAGCGATCCGGCGCCGAACGCGCTCCGCACGCCCACGCCTCTGTCCGGCCCCCAGACCTCGGCAAACAACTCGCTGCACCCGTTAATCACGTGCGGGTGCTGCACGAAATCGGCCGGACAGTTCACGAGGCCCAGCAGTTTCACGACCCGGCCGACCCGGTCGAGGCTGCCCAGGTTGTCGATGAGCGTGGCGAGGATGGCGAGGCCCACCTGCCGGGCCGCGGCCTTGCCGGCATCGGCGTCGAGGTCCACGCCCACGGTGCCCTTCACGAGCCCACCGTCAGCCGTCCGCGGCAGGTGGCCCGACACATACACCATCCGCTCGACGACGAGGCACGGCTTGTAGGCGCCAGCCGGCGCGCCAAGGGGAGGCAGCACGAGACCGAGTTCGGCAATCCGGGCGTGGGGCGAGGCGGCCGTCATGGTGGCGTCCTGGGTGGGTGGGGTCCTGGGTGGGTGGATTCAGATGGCGTGGAGGGCGGCGTCGATGCGGTCGAGGATCGTGGCGACGATCTCGCGGTCACTGGTCGGCCGCCGTGCGCTCTTGGGATGCGGCTCGTCGGTGGCGATCAGACCCTGGAGGTGGAGGGCCTGCGCCATCGTGTGCTTGTAGGCCGGCACGGGAGGCCGGAAGGCAAAGTCGCCGAGGGCCTGAAGGGCGTCGTCGAGCTCATCAAACCGCGAGTCGCCCGCGGCCCACCACTGGTCACGCTTCGCGAAGGCGGCCGGCGCGGCCGTCGATAGGCCCAGCAGCCAGTCGCTGCCGTAGCGAACCATGTCGATCGCGAGGTCGTTGCCGGTGAACACGTGGAAGTCGGGCCGCATGCGGTCGCGGAGAGCGAGCCGCTCCCACTCGAGCCGCCGCGAAAGCGATGAGTGTTTGGCGCCCATGCAGTTCGGGATCGCGAGGAGCTCGGCGTAGCCCTCGAGCGACAGCATCCGACCGCAGGGCACGAAGGCGGTGGAGAGTTCGAAGCCGATGAACGACGGCGTCCGCCGGGCGAGGGCCCGGTAGCCGGCAAGCATCGCCGCGTCTCCACCGGCGGTGAGGCCATGCGACGGAAAGATCACGGGCGTGGCGTCCGCCGCGAGAATCATCTCGATCTGCCGGCCGTAGGCGGCCTCGTCGAAGGCCGCTCCGGCCGCATCCACCACGCATGCCCCGGCGACCAGTCTGCCAGCAGGGCCGACCGTGTCGCGGGCGATCCGCAGCGTCTCGCAGCGGGTGGCATCGTCGATCAGCTGCACGTAGCCCGTGTCCATGTTGATGGCGGGCGTGATGCCGGCGGCCGACGTCCGGGCGACGTGGGCGGCGAAGCCGTCCCAGTCGACGGAGTCGTCGGCCTTCATCGGCAGGAGGATCGCCGACATTCCGGTGATCACGCGGCGGGGGCGGACGAGCGACGCCGGGTCGACGGTGTGCGGGGGCATGGTGGTCGTGGCGGTGCTCATAACGCCCGGAGAATAGCAGGAACCCCTGGTGCCGGCGTGTTCAGGCGATCGCCGCTGGCCTGGCGATGGACGGATTTGATGGAAGCTCCCTGATCCTTGCAAAAACGCCACACATCGGATACCCTTCTGGCTGCCTTTCGTGTGGGGAATGCAGCGAGCTGTGTCCCGGAGGAACATCCGGGAAATGCTCGGTCTGTGATCCGCTGGATCGATCGCTGATCCATGGTGCATCGCGGCGTATCGGTCGCGATGAAGTGCTGCTGGCCACTCTGGCCAGCATGATCGCAAAAAAGTGGCTGGGCCCGGCCCCCCCGGGCCTCCGGCCTAGCCATCCACCCGGGAGGTGTTCGATGAGGGCCGACGTTCGTCCGCTGTTTGTCTCGACGTATCCGCCGGAAGCGTGCGGCCTGGCCACGTTCACCAAAGACACCGCTGATGCGGTCGATCTGGCCGCCGGCCGGCCCGTCTCCACGGTCGCCGCCATCGAGCGGCTCGCCGCGATCCCGGCCAGTGATCCGCGGGTGACCCACGTGATCGACAACCGTCGCCCCGATGCCTACCGGTTCGCCGCGGAAGTCGCCAACGAGGGGCCCTGCGATGTGGTCAGCCTGCAGCATGAGTTTGGACTCTATCCCGGCGATTGGGGTGGACGGATCCTCGACTTCGTGGAGGCCTGCACGAAGCCGATCGTGACCACGTTCCACACGCTCCTCCCTCAGCCCGAACCGGTCCCCAGGATGCTGGTTCGGCAACTCGCCGCGCGGAGTCGCCGCGTCGTGGTGATGACGCGGATCGCGGCCCGGTTGCTGCGCGACGACTACGGCGTGGACCCTGGCCGGGTGCGGATCATTCCCCACGGTGTGCCTCCGGTACCGTTCGGACGCGATGAATCGCTGAAGGGGCCGCTGGGGCTCGCCGGCCGCCGCCTGATCTGCACCTTCGGCCTGATCAATCGAGGCAAGGGGCTCGAACACATGATTCGCGGCATGCCGGCGGTCGTCGCGGCCTGCCCGGAGGCGGTGTACCTGATCGTCGGCGCCACGCATCCGCAGGTGAAGCTCCACGAAGGGGAGGTCTACCGCGAAGGGCTGGCCGACCTGGCCCGCTCGCTGGGCATGGAGGAGCACGTGCGGTTCGTGAACCGCTTCCTGAGCCTCCCCGACCTGCTCGCCCACCTGCAGGCCTGCGATGTCTTCGTCACGCCCTATCCAGGAAAAGACCAGATCGCCAGCGGAACGATGGCCTATGCCATGGCCGTCGTCGGCGCCGTGATCAGCACTCCCTATCTCTACGCGCAGGAGATGCTGGCGGACGGCCGGGGGATTCTCGTGCCGTTCTCCGACAGCGACAGCCTGGCCCGGGCGGCTAGCCTGATGCTCACCGACGACGACTTACGCCGGCGAACCCAGCGTAGGGCGTATCGCTACGTGCAGCCGATGTTCTGGCCCAACGTGGGCCGGCTCTACCACAACCTTTTCCGCCGGGTTGCGACGGAGCACCGTCGGGCCGGTCTACGGCAATCGCGGACCGTGCTGCGGGAACCGCGGGGCGAACCCCTCGGCGTCGCCCTGCATGGAGAAGCCTGATGATTCACGCCGCACACCTCCCACTCATCCACCTCGATCGGATGACCGATTCGACCGGCCTGATTCAGCATGGGATCTACGGCATCCCGCGCCGCGAGAGCGGCTACACGACCGACGACAACGCCCGGGCCCTGCGGCTCTGCACCCGGCTCTGGAGCCACCACCCCGACGACCAGATGCTATCGCGGGTGTCGTGCTATCTGAGTTTCCTCGAACACGCTCGCTGCCGCGCGAGAGGCTTTCACAACTTCCTCAGCTACCAACGGGCTTGGCTCGACTCCACGGGAACCGGCGATTGTCAGGGGCAGGCCGTGCTCGCGCTGGCAGAGGTGCTCGGCAGCCGGCTGCCGGAAGGCTTCCGGTCGGTCGCCTGGGAACTGATCAAGACGGTCCTACCGACACTGGCCGAGCTGCGTAGCCTCCGGGCGCAGGCCTACGTGATCATGGCGTGGTCGCATCTCTGGAAGGCCGATCTCGAGCAGGCCCAAGAACTGCAGGCCGTCGCCCACCACGCTGCACTGCGGCTCACCGACGCCTACGAGCGGTCGCACCGACCAAGCTGGCCGTGGTTTGAATCGCGGATGACCTACGCCAACGCCGTGCTCCCGCACAGCCTGTTTGCCGCGGCCGAGCGCTGGCCGGACGGGCCGTTTTTGAAGGTGGCCGAGGACTCGTTTGGCTTCCTCGTTCGCGAGACCACAACCGACGGCATCTTCTGGCCAGTGGGCAACGCCGACTGGTACGCGCGGGGCGAGATTAAGTCGCCCTACGACCAGCAACCGGTCGAGGCCTCGACGATGGCCGAAGCGGCCCTGGCCGCCGCGGCCATCCGGGAAGACGGCGGCCATCTGACCACGTTTCTGCAGGCATACCACTGGTTTGGGGGCCGCAACAGCCTCGGACTTCCCCTGGCCGATCCGCTCACGGGCGGCTGCTACGACGGCCTGCATCGCGGCGGGCTCAATCGCAACCAGGGTGCGGAGTCGACGCTCGCATGGCTGTGGACCTTGTGGCTCGGCACCACGACCCGTCACCTCGAAAACCTGCTGGCAGAGTCGCTCCCGTCCCTGTCATCCCCAGCATCCCTGTCATCCCTGTCATCCCCGGAGCACAGCGTTGCATGACGTCGCTTGTGAAGCCGCAGCATTACCCCGAACTGTTCCGCCGCTACGAGGGTAATCCGATCCTCACGGCCAATGACTGGCCCTACCCGGTCCACACCGTCTTCAATGCGGGCGCCTGCCAGATCGGCTCCACCACGCTGTTGCTCGTGCGGGTCGAAGACCGTCGCGGCCATTCCCACCTCAGTGTGGCCCGCAGCGCCGACGGCATCTCCAACTGGCGGATCGATGCCCAGCCCACCTTCCCTCCCGATCCGGTGAACTACGCGGAAGAGGCGTGGGGCGTGGAAGACGCCCGCGTCACCTGGGTCGCCGATCGCCAGGAGTGGATCATCGCCTACACGGCCTTCTCGTCGATCGGCCCGCTGGTCTCGCTGGCCTCTACCGTCGATTTTCAGTCGTTCATCCGCCTTGGGCCAGTCATGCCGCCCGAGGACAAAGACGCCGCCATTTTTCCAAGGCAGTTTGGCGGCCGTTACGCGATGATCCACAGGCCGGTCTCGGCGGGAAGTTCTGGCGCCCACATCTGGCTCTCCTTCTCGCCCGATTTGCGGCACTGGGGCGATCATCACGTGCTGCTGCATGCCCGGCGCGGTGCGTGGTGGGATGCCAACAAGATCGGCCTCAGCCCCACGCCCCTGGAGACTCCCGAGGGGTGGCTGCTGCTCTACCACGGCGTGCGGCACACCCCCGGCGGATGCCTCTACCGGCTGGGCCTGGCGCTGCTCGACCTGGAACAGCCGTGGCGGGTGCTGCGGCGCAGCGACGACTGGATTTTCGCCCCGGAGATGCCCTACGAGCGTCAGGGAGACGTCAACGGCGTGGTCTTCCCCTGCGGCTGGATCCTCGACGAGGCGACCGGCATGATCCGCATGTACTACGGCGGCGCCGACTCGTGCCTGGCCTTGGCCACGGGGCGGCTGTCCGACGTGCTCGACTACCTCCGCACCTGCCCCGCCCCACCGCCCCAGGCACGCCCCGGCATGACGGCGTGACGCTCTAGCGTTCTCGAGCCCGACCTTCTCCCACGCCTCTCCGCAAGGGCCGTGGAGGGCATGGCACCGCCATCTCTGCTGCGTCCTGCCGGCATCTTCCGTATGCTCATGGGCCCCGCAGGAGACCCCATGTCGTCATATCCCCGCATCGCCCGCTTCCGCTCCGTGGACGAACTCCGCAGCCATCTCGCCACGCTCGACGCCCCGATCCCGCTCGACGATGCACCCCGCTCCGCCGCCGACGGCTCGCCACTCGCACGGCCGCTCGTGCTCGGCGACCGCACCGTCGGCAACCGCTGGTGCATCCATCCGATGGAGGGCTGGGACGGCAGCCCAGAGGGCGCGCCCACTGAGATCCTGCTACGTCGCTGGCGGCACTTCGGCTCCAGCGGCGCGAAGCTGATCTGGGGGGGCGAGGCGGTGTCGGTGCTGAACGAGGGCCGCGCCAACCCCAACCAGCTCTCCGCGCCGGCCTGCGGCCGCGCCGGCTTCGCCGCCCTGCTGGCCGAGGTCAAGACGGCCCACCTCGCGACCTTCGGCCGCGACGACGACCTCGTCGTGGCGCTCCAGCTCACCCACTCGGGCCGGTTCAGCAAGCCGGTCGCGACCGGCCGAGTGCCGCGGATCGCCTACCATCATCCGGTGCTCGACGCTCGCCACGGCGTCAACCCCGACGACGCCTCCTGCGTGCTCACCGATGCCGACGTGGAGCGGCTGATCGATGCCTACGTCACCGCCGCGAAAGACGCCGCGGCCGCCGGCTTCGACATGGTGGATCTCAAGGCCTGCCACGGCTACCTCGTGCACGAGTTCCTCTCGGCCCGCCGCCGACCGGGCCCCTGGGGGGGCGACTTCGCTGGCCGCACGCGACTGCTCGCCACGCTGATCGAGCGGGTGAGGGCCGAGTGCCCGCAGCTGCTGATCGGCGTGCGGCTCTCGCTCTTCGACATCGTCCCGTGGCACATGGTCGACGGCCGGGGTGAGCCGTTTCCCTTCACAGGTTCCCTGCCCTACGACTGCGGCTTCGGCGTGGACGAGATGAATCCCCTGGCCTACGACCTCGCCGAGCCGATCGCGTTGCTACGAAAACTCCGCGACCTTGGCGTCTGTGCCGTGAACCTCACGGCCGGTAGCCCCTACACGGTGCCGCACATGCAGCGGCCCGCGGCGTTCCCGCCATCCGACGGCTACCCGCCGCCGGAGGATCCGCTCATCGGCGTCTGGCGACAGATCGACGCCTGCCGCAAGGCGAAGGAGGCGGTGCCCGAGCTTGTGATGGTGGGCTCGGGCTATACCTACCTTCAGGAGTACGTCGTGCATGCCGCACAGGCAACGGTGGCCCGTGGCTGGATCGACTCCGTGGGCCTGGGCCGCATGGTGCTCTCGTACCCGGAGCTGCCGGCCGATGCGCTGGCAGGAACGCCGCTGGTGCGCGGCTCGCTCTGCCGCACGTTCTCCGACTGCACGACGGCTCCCCGCCACGGCCTCCGCAGCGGCTGCTATCCGCTCGACGCCTATTACAAGGCGCTTCCCGAAGCGGCAGAGGTGAAGGCGATCAAGGCCCGGATGGGATCGTAGGGCCCATCGTGAGGAGCCTTGCCTTATGCCGGCGGCATATCGGCCGGCCGCCGCCGGATGCCTGGCCGAAACCACCGGCCCACGCGGGTCGTGAGCAGGG
>QWQL01000010.1 GCA_003670825.1 Planctomycetota bacterium | reverse complement strand
TGACGGACGCTCGTAAGCCCCAGGGATGCGGACGCGGGCTCGTCGGTGGGCGGGAGACTTGAGTGTACCGCGGTATTGTCGCTCGGGCGAGCAATCAAGACGGGGGCGGATCGTGCGGCTGGCCGGCGTGTAACGGGCGTGTCACGTAATTTGCTCTTCGTGGCGCGCCGTGGGAACCTTTCCGAGCGGCCGCACGTCGCACCACTCTGGTGCGCACCGCCTGCGGCGCCGGGGGATTGCTCCCGCCGTCTGCACGAGCCCTTGGGATTCTCACATGATGCCGACTAATCGCCGCATTCTCTGGGCCTTCATCGTCGCCGCGACTGCCGTCATTCCGGCGGCTGCTGCTCCCACGGCCGAGCCGTCGGCGCTCAGTCAGATCCAGGCGGAGATGCGGAACCGACGTTTTGAGAAGGCAATCGCCCTCGCCGACGAGGGGATAAAAGGCGCGGACGTCACAGACGGCAAGCTCCTCGGAGCGCCCGATCAGATTCTCTTTCTCAAGACCACGTCGCTTCATCTGAACAAAAAGTTTCCAGAGGCGGTCGTGGTCGCCGATCAGCTCGTCGAGGAGTTTCCAAAATCGGAGTGGCGGCACAAGGCGGTCTTTCTCCAGGCCCAGGCGCTCATTGAGCAGAAGAAGTTCGCCGAGGCCGCAGCGATCTACGAGTCGGAATCGGCGCGGATTCTTTCGCCAGAGCGCAAGCAGGAACTGGTCGGGGAGATTCTTCGGTTTGCCGAGAAGCTCGAAGCCAAGCCCGACCCAAAGGTGCCCGACGCACCGCAGCCGGACTTCCAGAAGGCGTATTCGCTCTACACCAAGGCGCTCTCGGCAGAGCTGCCGCGGGAGTTTCGCGATGGAATCCTGTTCCGAAAGGCAAGAGCTATTCAGCAGGCCGGGAACCCTGGCCAGGCCATTGCCGAGTTTCAGGCGTATCTGGCGGAGTATGACCCCACATGGACCGGCCCCGCCGGCTCGGGTGGCGAGCGCCTGCCGATGCAGAACCCGCCGCCCGCCGGCAAGTATGTGGGGAGGGCCCGTTTTCATTTGGCCGAAGCATTCAACCAGCAGGGCAATCCCGACGCGGCGCGGCTGGAGCTTGAAGATCTTCTGAAGATGGTGACGGCACCTGCGGAAGAGTCTTCGCCTCTTTCGATGGAGCTCGCTACCGACGCGGGAAAAAACCTGCCGGCGGAGATTCGGTGGCTCCAGGTGCAGACGTTTTTTGGAGCCAATCCAGACGCCGTCTCGAATGTGAACTGTGTCTCACCGCCGCCGAACATACCCATGGCAAACTCAAAAGCCGTCATCGGCAACACCGGCGGCCTTCCGACGGGCGACGTGCAACTCTTCAGGCTCACCGGTGGCACTCTCGACCAAGCCCTCGACACCTGCCGGGCCTACTTGAAAGCGCACCCCAAGGGGAGCCGTGCCGTTCGCGTGGCGTGGATGATCGCCGAAGCCCTCCAGGCGGCTGGCCGCAGCGACGACGCGATCGCGGCCTATCGTGATTTTCTAGCGAAGAAGGGCTTTGGCCTGCCCGAAGGGGACGCGGCTGACGCGATGGACGATGAGATCCGCGCTACGCCCGCCACCCATCTGGCCAACCTCGAGATGCGAGTGGTCTTTCGCATCGGGCAGATCCTCGCCAGCCAGAAGAAGCACGAGGAGGCGATCGCGACGTGGCAGGGCTATGTCAAGGATTATCCCAACGGCCCCGACTGGTCGGCGAGCCAAACCGCAATCATCAGCGCCGAGTTTCAGCTCGGCCTCGACGCCCTTGCCGCCAAGCAGGACGAGATCGCGATGAAGCGTTTCGAGGCGTTCCTTCAGGCCCATCCGCTCGACGAGCGGGCTCCGCGGATTCTCTATCTCTTTGGCGCCGTCCACGAGGCCAAAGCCCTCGATCTGGAAGAGTCAAAAGGCGACGCGAAGGCGATCGCCGCACACTACCGCAAGGCCATCGACGAATGGGCCAAGCTCGTCAGCAAGTATCCCGAGAGCGACGCGGCTCGGGCGGCGATGCTCGCGAGCAGCCGCATCCTCGAAACCAAGCTCGGCGAGTTCACCAAGGCCCTCGAGCTCTCTCAGAAACTCGTTCGCGAGCGGCAGGACGGTGATGCGGCCTTATCCATCGCCCGGCTCACTCAAAAAGCACTCGAGGTTTCGACCGACCGCGTGTTTCGCACGAATGAGAAGCCAGTCGTAAAAGTGAAACTGCGGAACATCGAGAAGGCTGAGGTGCGGCTCTACCGGATCGATCTCCAGGCCTACTTCCGCAAGATGCACGGCATCACCGGCGTCGAGGGGCTCGATGTCTCCCTCATTCAGCCCGACAAGACGTGGACGCTCGCGCCGAAGGACTACGCCAAGTACAAACCTTTCGAGCAGGAGGTGGAGATTCCGTTTGAGGGCAAGGAGGCCGGGGCGTATGTCGTGACGATCGGCGATGACGATCTCGAGTCCACGGTGCTCGTGCTCCGCTCGGATCTCGAGGTGGTGGTGAAGTCGAGCCGCCGCGAGGTGCTCGCCTTCGTGCAGGACATGCACACGGGAAAACCTGCAAAGGATGTCGAGATCTTGGTCAGCAACGGGTCGGCCGTCGCGGCCACCGGCGCGACCGGTGCCGATGGCATCTATCGCACGACGCTCGAGGCGCTTGAGAAACTCGGCGATGTGCGAGTTTTTGCTCTCCGGTCCGGCCATGCCGCCGCATACAACCTGCCTCTCGAAGGTCTCAAGATTTCGTCGGGCCTCGTGAGCAAGGGCTATCTCTATACCGATCGACCGGCGTATCTGCCGGGTGAGCGAGTTGCCATGCGGGGCGTGCTGCGGGATGTGAACAACGGGGCGTATGCCGTTCCGGAAAATCCAGATTTCACGATTCGCTTTTCCGACCCGCAGGGCCGGCTGCTCTCCGAGCAAAAAGTAACACTCGGCGAGTTTGGCACGTTTGGCGCCATGCTCGACCTTCCGTCGCAGGCCGCGATCGGTCAGTACACTATGACCGCCAGCCAAGAGAGCAAGGCCGCGGGCAAGCCGCCGCTTCAGTTTCAGGGCACCTTCGAGGTGCGGGAGTTCAAGCTCGAAAAAATAAAGCTCACGATGGAGTTTCCGCGGCGAGTGTGGTTTCGTGGCGAGAGGATCGAGGTCACGCTGAACACAGCCTTTGCCTGGGGCGAACCGCTCGCCAATCGCGTGATTCGCTGCACGCTTCCCGATCGCCGGATCGAGCGGGTCACCACCGACGCCGAAGGCAACGCAAAGCTTTCGTTCGACACGACCGGCATGACGCCCGGGAGTCGTCTCACGTTTTCTGCTGCGCTCGACGGCGAGAACGTCACGACGGCCGAATCCGTGACGCTTGCCCGCCTCGGTTTTTCGATTGCGGCCACGCCAAGCCAGAGCGTGGTCATCGCCGGCGAGCCTTTTGATGTTGATCTCATAACCACCGGGGCTGACGGCAAGCCCGTGGGCGAAAAGCTCGCCGTCAGCGTGCTGCGGATGGACACGCCGAAGACGAGCCGCATTCTCACGCTGCTTCCGTGGCAGGAGGCCGAGAGCCCCGTGGCGGCAGAGGTGAAGGATTCCGAGCTCACCGCCGCGACCGACTCTGCGACCGGCAAGGCCACGGTGCCACTCACGCTCGCCAAGGGGGGCATCTATCGGATGCGGATTTCTGGTGTCGATCGATTTGGGCAGACGATCACCACGGAGACCCAGGTTCAGGTGTCAGGCGATGACGACAGCACAAAACTCCGAATCTTTGCCGACAAGGCCCGGCTGAAGGTTGGCGAAGAATCAAAAGTGCGGCTCCATGCACGGCTCGACAAGGGCCTGGCGCTTGTGACTTATGAGGGGGAGACGATCCTCCAGTACCAGATTGTCGAGTTGCATCGTGGGCCCAACGATCTCAAGATCAAGGTCGGACACGACCTGTTCCCGAATTTTCGACTCGCGGCGGCCGTCATCGATGGCCGCGACCTGCGGAGTGCATCCAAGGACTTTGTCGTTGAGCGGGAACTGAAGGTCGCGATCGAGCCCGCCAAGAAGGCGTTTCTGCCGGGCGAGGAGGCAGCGGTAACGATCACGGTCACCGACCAGACGGGCAAGCCCGTGCGAGCCGAGTTGAGTCTCGCACTGGTCAACGAGGCGCTCTACGCGGTGTGCCCAGACACGACGCCGTCGATCCTCGACTTTTTCCAGAAGGACGCCCGCCGGTTCGCGGAGTTCCACACGGGAGCCACGTGCGGCTTTCGGTACGTGGGCACTACGCGTCAGGTGGCCAAGTCCATTACGGACGAGAATCGACGGCTCGTGCGCGCGACCGACGAAAAGTTGTCGGAGCAAGTGCAGCAGCAGACGCAGCTCTCGCGGGGGTTCGGTGGGGGGGGAGGCAATTTGTTTTCTAACGGTATGGCGATGCCATCACTTGTGGCGCCGCCACAGGGGGGGGCCACTCAGTCAGAGTTAGGGCTGGTTGACCTCGCCGCCGACGCGCCGGTGGATACCTCAAGGGTGAGGTTTGACTTCCAGGAACGGAGTCAGAGCATGAGCCTAGACAGCTCCGGCAGGGGGCCAGCCGGAACCCCAGTTCCGTCCCCGCGACGCGAAGTGCGTGGCGAAGGCCGCTGGCTGCCGTCCATCGTGACGGATGCCACAGGAAAGGCTGTCGCGACGATCACGATGCCCGAATCCACGACCGCATGGCGGTTCACGGCCCGCGGCTGTTCAGTTGAGACGCTCGTCGGGCAGGCCACGGCCACCACGCTGACCCGCAAGGACTTCTTTGTTGAACTCAAAACGCCGTCGTTCCTCCGTGAAGGGGATTCGCTGCGCGTTGTCGGGCGGGTCCACAACCTCACTGAGTTCGCAGGCACCGTTCCGCTCACGCTTCGGGTGCTCGACGCTTCCGATCCCAACAAGGTTCTTGCCACACGTGAGAAATCGGTCGAGGTGGTGGCGAAGGGGGGGGCCGAAGTGGTTTTTGACGCTGTTGAAATCCCCGGCCTGCTGGATGTGACGTTCGAGCTGGCTGGCACCGCGGGCGACCACAAGGACAGCCTGACCGAAACCATTCCGGTGCAGCCATGGGGTTTGCCGTATGCGGTGCATGCTGGTGGCTCGGCTACGGCCGACACCGCGGCCGTGCTCACGCTTCCCGCTGACCGTCCCTACGGGTCGATGTGGATGACGATCGCGGTGGGGCCCGACGTCACGGATGCCGTGCTCGACATGGCGCTCGGGCAATATGGCCCGGCGAGCGACTACGCCCGGATCATGCCCGCGAGGTACGGCGATTCGGTTGGCAATGAGCTGCTTTCGATCGCGTCGGCGCTTGCCTATGCCAACACCGGCACGGGCGAAAGCACGCATTCTCGAAGACTTGCCGAGCGGGCTCGCGGACTCGTGGCGACGCTCGTTGCCAGCCAGGCCGCCGACGGAAGTTGGACGAGCGGCATCGCGGGAGAGTTCACGGTGGCGCGCACGTTCTGGGCGCTTGTCGCCGCGCGGCAGGCCGGCATCGCCGTCCACAAAGACACGATCGATAAGACGGCGGCGTATCTCCTCAAGCAGCTCGAGGGTCTCGACGCCAACGACGCCGACGGCCGGGCAATCGTTCTCCACTCGCTCTCGACCGATAAGCGAGCCGACTACGCCGCGTGCAATCGGCTCTCTCGAGATCGCAATAACCTCGGGTCTGCGACGCTCGCTTACCTGACACGGACGTTCTTCAACATCGACCGCAAAGAGATCGCCGCAGAGCTTGCGGGCCTGCTCGAAGGGAAGGCGAAGGCCGAGCCGAATCAGCCGGTTGTTTGGGAGACGGGTTCCAACAGGGGGTGGCAGGCCGATACTTCCGAGACGACGGCGCTGGTGCTCCTGGCCCTCGCCGAGTCGAAGCCGAGTTCCCAGCGGGCTTCAGACGCAGCCGCGTCGTTGCTCCAGGCTCGCGGCTGTTTCGGGTTTCCGTCGGGCCGGGCCCACGGCCCTGCGATCGCGGCGCTCGCCTCGTGGTTTGCACGCGGGAAGGAGCAGGCGACCGACATGGAAATCGTCGTTCAGGTCAACGGCAAAGAGGTCGGCGTCGTGAAGTCGGAGGGTGCAAGCGGCCTCCACATGCTCGAAGTGCCAAAGGACTCGATCGCCGATGGCAAGAACGTCGTCGAGCTGAAGATGCGAGGCCGTGGTACGTACACCTACGCCGCCACGCTGTTTGGGTTTTCGTCGGATACGAAGTCGACGGCCAACAACGTGCGACCGCTCAGCGACCCGTGGCAGTATCTCCATGCCCCGCTCGAGTACCGAGGCAAGCCGATTTCTGCGGGGAGCAATTCCCCCGTCAAAAACCTTGAGCACGGCCAGCGGGTGAGTGTGAGCGTGGGGGGCGACGATGGCCACTGGCATGGTGGCCGCTGGTTCGTCATGGACATCCCGCTGCCTGCAGGCGCGCGGCTGGTGGATAGCACGTGGCGAACCTCGGACAACGCCACGATCGAAGTGCATCCGACGCTCCTTCGCGTCTACTTCCAGAACCGATTCCCGTCTGTGTCCTACGAACTGGCCGGATATGTGCCGGGGGCATTTCGCATCCTGCCCTGCACGATCCGCGAGATCGGCGATCCGGCGTTCCTCTCAGTCGGTGCAACGCCCGAGCTCACCGTGCTCGCCCCCGGCGAAAAGTCTCCCGATCCCTACGTGATGAACATCGGCGAGCGCTATGCACTCGGCCAGTGTCATTTCGGTGACGGCGACGACGCAAAGGCCCTCGAATATCTCTCCGCGGTCTTCAAGGAACATCGACAGTACAACGAGAGCGAACTGGCCCGCATGCTCCTCTGGATACATACGAAGCCCGCGTTCTACGACGCTCGCAAGATCGTGGAAATGTTCGAGATCCTGCGGGAGCGGTATCCGTCGCTCGAGATTCCGTTTGATCGGCTGCTCGTGGTGGGCAAGGCATACCGCGACATCGGCGAGCACGAGCGGGCCTGGCTCGTCTATCGTGCGGTGATCGCCGCCAGTTTCACCAATGACGCCGGCATCAGCGCCGTGCTCGAAGACGAGGGGCGTTTCCTGGGCTCGATCAGTTTTCAGGAGCGGATCTGTAAGGAGTATCCCGACACCGCCGACGTGGTCGCGGCTGCTTTTGCGATCTCGCAGCTCCTCTACGAGAAAGCCCCCAAGGCCCATGCGTTGCCGAAGGAAGATGGTGTGCAGCCTGAGAAGATCGCGATGCTCGGCCGCACGGTCGATCTCTTGCGGGATTTTTTGAGTCGCTACCCGACCGACCCGCTCGCCGACGACGCCGGCTTCAGCCTCTGTAACGCCCTGCTCGACCTCAAGACGTATCCCGTGGTGGTGAGCCTCGGCAAGGAGTTTGCAAAGCTCCATCCCGAGAGCGAGCTGAAGGCCAGCTTTCAGTACATGACGGCGCTCGGTCTCTTTTGGCAGAGCCAATATGGCGAAGCGCTAGACGCGGCCCGCCTTGTGGCCGACGGCGAGAGCAAGGATCGCGACTTTGCCAGGTACATCCTCGGCCAGATTTATCATGCCGAGAGTAAGCCCGCTGAGGCGATTGGCTGGTACGAGAAGGTCAAGACTCTGTACCCGGATGCCGCCGAAGCGATTCGTTATTTCGAGGACAAGCGGATCGGCCTCGAGGAAGTCACGGTGGTGAAGCCTGGGGTTCCGGTGTCACTCACGCTCAAGTACCGCAACATCAAAGAGGCCTTCGTGCAGGTCTACCGGGTGGACCTCATGAAGCTCTACTTGCAACAGAAGAACCTGAGCGCCATCACGAGCGTGCAGCTTGCGGGCATCAAGCCGGAATCCGAGATCACCGTGAAACTCGGCGACGGCAAGGACTATGTCGAAAAGGAGCGGGCTATTGCGCTAGCGCTCAAGGACGAGGCGGCATATCTCGTGATCTGCCGTGGCGACGATCTCTTTACGAGCGGGATGGTGCTCATAACCCCGCTCAAGATCGAGATGCAGGAGGAGGCCGCCAGTGGCCGGGTGCGGGCCAACGTGCTCGATACCATGAAGGGGGGCTATCGGCCCGGCGTGCACGTGAAGGCCATTGGGAGCGCCGACAGTGAGTTTCGTTCTGGTGAGACCGATCTTCGGGGCATCTATGTGGCCGACAATCTGCGTGGCAAGGCGACGGTGATCGCGCGTGAAGGCAATTCGCGGTACGCGTTCTTCCGTGGCAGCGCCTGGCTCGGTGCGCCGGAGAACGCCGCTGCCCAGCCGCCGCAGCCTGCGGCAGAGGGCGAGAAAGCCGTGGACTACAACCAAAACCTCTACCAGCAAAACGGAAAGATCCAGGGGTTCAATAACAGCAACTGGAACCAGCAACGCCGCCAGGCGCCCCAAAAGGGCGTGCAGATCCAGAAGGCGTATTGAACGAAAGCCTCGCGCGAGGGCGGCACAATCACACGCGGCTTTGAAGCGGGCACGCCCACCACGTGGCCGTCCCAGGGAAAAGCCGAGGTTTCCCGTGGTTGACGACCGCCGCTTCCTGCGGCGGCGTGAACGATCCCGACGCGACCGTCCCATCGTCGGCCGTCTTGGTCATCATGGTACCCTTGGCCCGTATGAAACCGCTCTTGGTCATGAACGTCGTCGGGCTCACGCCGGGGCTCTTGCGGCATACGCCGCGGCTCGCGGCGCTTGGCCGCGCGGGCTTCACGGCGCCGCTGGGCACACTCCTGCCAGCGGTCACCTGCCCCACGCAGGCCACCATGCTGACCACCGGCTGGCCGATCTCGTCCCGCCGCCGCGCAAGCACCGGCATCGCTACCACGGGGTGTTTGCGCCGAATCACAAGCTCAGGCGGGCCGTCACGGCGCTCGCGATCGGGAACATCGGCAAGCGGGGCGACGCCACGACCGGCGGGCATGGGGGCGACGGTCACGGCACGGAAGGATGCTGCGACGCGAACCACGCGACGCTAAAGCCCCGCTCGCACGACACTTCTCGGATTGGGTTCTTCGGGGAATTTCGTGGCACTGTTTGGCGGATTCGGGACCGGCGATGGCTTAGATTGGTGGGATGGAAACACTTGCCACCCACTACGCCCGACTG
>QWQL01000094.1 GCA_003670825.1 Planctomycetota bacterium | reverse complement strand
GGCCCGACGCGGCCGGGCATCGTGCATCGGCTCGATCGTGACACCAGCGGTGTGATCCTGGTGGCCCGCACGGATGAGGCGCATCACGCGCTGGCGAAGCAGTTTGAGCAGCGGACCACGGAGAAGACCTACCTTGCAATCACGCAGACCGCGCCGCAGTTCGACCGCGACGAGATCAACCTGCCGATCGGAATCCATCCTTACCAGCGGGAGAAGATGGCGGTCCGCCGCGACCATGCCACGAGCCGCGAGGCGGTGACGAGGTATGAGGTGTTGGAGCGGTTTCGCGGCGCCGCGCTGGTCCGCGTGACCCCGAAGACGGGCCGCACGCACCAGATTCGCGTCCACCTCGCGGCGATCGGCTGCCCGGTGCTGTGTGACGGCCTGTACAGCGGCCGCACCGTGATCGAACCGGTGTTCCTTAGGCTCCCCGCGGGGCCGCCGCTGCTCCAGCGGCAGGCGCTCCATGCGGCGAGCATCACCATCGATCACCCGGTCTCCCGCGAGCGGTTGACCTTTTCCGCACCGCTCCCGGCCGACATCGAGCGGATGCTCGCGACGCTGCGGTCGGTCGGCTCCTGAGCGGGCTCGCCGAGGAGTAGCATCGCCCGCGGCAGCGTCGAGTCGATCACGCGGGCCAGGGCCACCACGAATCCCGCAGCGCCGTCCCGCCAGCCGGCGCGGAACACGTAACTCTTCACGAAGGCAGCCAGCCCCCGCAGGGGCATCGTGAAGCCGCCGGGCCGCTGCCCCTTCGCCCGCATGATCCCGGCCTTGAGCGGCGCGTACCGCACCGCCCGGGTGAGGACGTCACCGCACGAGGCGTAGCTGAAGTGGAGCAGCGAGCCCGCCAGGAGTGTGGGCGGGCGGGCGGAGTTCACCTCCTCGTGCACCGGCAGCGGTTTGAAGCCGGCCGTGCGGCGGTTGAAGAGCCGCAGCACCCGGTCGTCGGCCCACGGTCCGTGGCAGACCTCACGAGCGCCGATGAAGGTTCGCCGCCGCAGGCTCCAGCAGGCGGAGGGATCGCTCCAATCCAAGGCGAGGATCGCCCGGCGAGCCTCGGCGTCGAGCACCTCATCGGCGTCGAGCGCGAGGATCCAGTCGTGGCTGGCGAGTTCGACCGCCCGGCACTTCTGCGGGCCATAGCCGAGGAAGGGTTGGTGCTCCACGCGGGCGCCGGCAGCAAGGGCGATGGCGAGGGTCTCGTCGGTGGAGCCCGAATCGACCACCAGCCGCTCGGCGCAGAAATCGGCCGCCGCCAGCACGGCGTCAAGATGCCGCGCGGCATCGCGGGTAATCACCACCGCCGAGACGGGCAGGGGCGTCTGATCGGCCCGAGGGCCTGGCGGTGAGGCCGGCGACGCAGGTGGGGTCATGGCGCGCTACCGGGCGGCGGCGTGGGTGGGCCGTCCGACTCCGTGCCGGCGTCGGCGGCGGGTAACCGCAGGGGAAACTCCAGTATGAAGGTGCTCCCCTCGCCCAGCCGGCTCGACGCATGAATGTCGCCGCCGTGCTCGCGGAGGATCTTGCGGCTGACGGTCAGGCCGAGGCCCGTGCCCCCGGATCCCTTCGTCGACACGAACAGCGTGAACATCTCGGCGAGGGTCTCGGGGGGGATGCCGGCCCCGTTGTCGGCCACCGTGATCCTCGCGACGCTCGCCTCACGGTCGATGGCCGCCGTGATCGTCACCGCCGCATGCGGCCGGCCCTCGACGGCGTCGAGCGCGTTGGTGACGACATTCAGCACGGCCCGCGAGATGCCCGCCGGGTCGAAGAGGAGCGGTGGCAGGTCGGTCGGCGGCCGCCAGTGGATCACGGCCTCGGATTCGGCCGCCCGCTGGGCGACGGTCTCGACGATGTCGTCGATCAGCGCGGCGAGGTCGCCGGGAGCCGGATCGGGCTCCCGTTCCTTGCTGAACGAGAGCATGTCCATCACCAGCGAGGAGATCTTGTCTTGATTGCGACGGACGATGTCCCAGCCCTTCTGCAAGACACCGAGGTCGTCGTTCTCTAGCCCCATCTCCACCAGATAACTGCCTCCGCGGATGCCCTGGAGGATGTTTTTGATGTGGTGCGAGAGCGTGGCAATGGCCTGGCCGGTGGCGGCGAGCCGCTCCGACTGCACCATGGCCGAGTAGTAGGTGGTGTCTTCGACGGCGAGCGCAGCCTGATGGCCGATCGCGATCATCAACTTGAGGTGGTCGTCGTTGAATCGCCCCTGCCCGTCTTCGACCGCCTGGATCAGCGGCACGGTGGTGTCGACGTAGATCACGCCGACGGTGTCGTAGCGTCCGCGCATCGGCACGCAGATCGCCTCCCGCACGCCGGTGCGAACCACGCTGTTGCCGCCGCTGAAGCGGTCGTCTTCCTGAGCGTCGCTCGTGAGCACTCCCTCGTGCCGCTCCAGCACGTAGTCGAGGATCGTGCGGCTGATCTGCATCGTGGCGGCGTCACCGGCCTTCCGGTCGCGGCGGGCCTTGGTGCGGAGTTCGCGGGTCGCGGGGTCGAGGAGCATGATGCAGCCGCGGTCAGCTTCCACCCACTCGAAGACCAGTTGCAGGATGCGGCCGAGCAGCTCGTCGATGTCGAGCGTATGGCTGACCGCGAGCGACGTCCGGTACATCACCTGGAGATTGCTGCGGGCCCGTGCCAGCCAGCGGTTGTGTGAATCCTCCGGGGTGGCCAGGGCGATCGAGTCGTCTTCCCGCATCGTGCGAACGATCCGCGACCCGTCGGCGGTGTTGGTGGTCGGCACGATGTCGACGGCCGCAAACGACGCCGGGTCTTCGCCGTCTTTGGCGTAGACGAGCACCGTCCGGCCGATCCGGATCCGGTCGCCGCTGGAGAGTTCGGCCCGTTCGATGCGGGCGTCGTTGAGATGGGTGCCGTTGGAGCTCTTGAGATCGCCGATCACGAAGGCGTCGCCGACGCGGCGGATTTCGGCATGCCGGCGCGAGACCTCGTTGTCGTCGAGCTGGATGAAGTTGCCAGCCTCACGGCCGATGCTCACGGCCCCTTGAGTGCCATTGAGCTCGAAGCGGGTGCCGCGGCTGCGACCCTGGATGACGAACAGCGACGGCACGGCGTGGCGAACTCGGGATCGATGAGTGGGGCAATGGGCGGGATTCTCTCACAGCCCGCCCGCGCCGGAAAGGATGCCTCCGCAGCGGGCGTCGGGGGCGTAAAATGGAGAAGACCGCGGCCGCGGCGGCCGGAACGTGCTCGAGATGCAGAACAGACTGGAGATGCTGATGACGCCGGTGCATGGATGGCGGCTCGCGACCGGGATTCTCGGCGCGGGATTCTTCGTGGCGGGATGGTCCCTGCCAGTGGGCTTTGGGGCCGGATCTCCCGAGGCACCAGCCGCCGGGCCTGCGGTGCAGGATGGCCTGCAGGCTGCGGGCGATCCGGAGACGCTCGCGCGGTTGCGGCAGGGCGTCGAGTGGCTGGCGGCTCCGGAACGGGAGGGCCGTGGCCCCGGCACCCGGGGCATCGAGGCCGCGGCCGACTGGGTGGCGGAGCAGTTTCGGGGCATCGACGGCCTGCAGACCCGCCTGGTGGGAGACGGGCCGTTTCAACCCTTCGAGATGACCCTCGAGGCCGTGCTCGGGCCCGCGGAGAACAACACGGCCGAACTCGTGGGGCCAGCGGATGCCGAGGGCACGCGGAGGGTCGTGCCTCTCGCACTCGGCCGCGACTTTACGCCGCTAGCGGCGGGGGGCGGCGGAGCCTTCGACCTGCCGCTGGTGTTTGCGGGCTACGGCATCACCGCCCCGCCGGAGAAGTACGACGACTACTCGGCGCTCGCCGGCACCGCGAAGTCGGCGGCGGTGGTGGTCCTGCGGCAGGAGCCGCAGAAGGACGACCCGCACAGCGTGTTCGAGGGAAACCAGGCATCGCAGCACGCCGCGTTGGCCCGCAAGGTGGCCAACGCGTCGGAGCACGAGGCGGCTGCCGTCGTGTTCTGCAACGACGCCGACGCCGACGGCGATGCCCTGATGGATTTCGCCCGGGCCGGCGAGGGCTCCAACGCTCGCACGATGCCGGTGCTGCACCTGCGGCGGTCGGTGGTCGACGAGGCCGTACGACAGTCGTTTGGCCGGCCGCTCAGCGACGTGCAGCGCGGGATCGACGCCGCCCTCGAGCCGGCGAGCCGCCCGCTCGACGGCTGGCGGATCCGGGGTCGAGTCGCGATCGACCGGGTCGAGACCACCGCCCGCAACGTGCTGGCGTTCCTGCCGGGCAAGGGACAGGCGGCGACGGCCGACGGAGCCGCGATCGATTCGCGGGAGATCGTGGTGCTCGGCGCTCATTACGACCACCTCGGTTCCGGAGGCCCGAACTCTGCCGCCCCCGGTGAGCGGGCGATCCACCATGGGGCCGACGACAACGCCAGCGGCACGGCGATGCTCGTGGAGATCGCCCGGCGGTTGGCGGCAGCCGGCCCACTTCCGCGGGGCGTCTTATTCGTGGCGTTTTCCGGTGAAGAGCGGGGTCTGCTCGGGAGCGGCCACTACGCGGCCAACGCGGCGGTGCCTCTCGCCGACACCGTGGCGATGGTCAACCTCGACATGGTCGGCCGGCTCGACGGCGACAAGGTGGTGGTGCATGGCACCGGCACCGGCGTTGGCCTCGAACAGCTGGTCGACCGCCTCGTGGCCGAGCACGGTCTCGAGGCAGCCAAGGAGCCCGGTGGCTTCGGGCCGAGCGATCATGCGAGCTTCTATGCCCGGAAGGTGCCGGTGCTCCACGTCTTCACGGGATCGCACGTCGATTACCACCGGCCCACCGACACGGCCGAGAAGATCAACTACGACGGGATGGTGCGGCTGACAGGCTTTGTGACCGACGTGGTTCGCGACCTTGCCATGCAGCAGGCACGGCCCGGCTACATCGAGGTGGCCGCTCCGGCGTTCGCTCGCGGCGGAGACCGTCCCTACTTCGGCAGCATTCCCGACTTCGGCAAGCCGGGGAGCGGCTATGCCATTTCTGGTGTGGCCAAAGACTCGCCGGCCGCCCTGGGCGGTCTCGAGGGGGGCGACCGGATCGTGCGGCTCGGCGACAGTGCGATCACCAACCTCGAAGACTTCGACAGCGCGCTACGGAAGCACAAGGGGGGCGATGCCGTGCCGGTGGTCGTCGATCGCGGCGGTGCGGAGGTGACGCTCAACGTGACCCTCGGCCCGCCGAAGTAGCCTGGAATCCAGGCGGAAAGTTGCCCTTGAGTCGGAGACGGTCGGTCGCCATCATCCCGCCCGCGTCGGCATTCCCGGTGGCCATGGATGGCTGCTTCGGTGGGCCGCCCACAGGATCCGGCCCACGTTCCGCCAGCAAGGAGAGCAATCCGTGAACAGGCATCAGGCTATTTTCGCACTCGTGGTCGCCGGGGCACTCGGGCAGGTCACTGCCCTCGCGCAGGTTCCGACGCCGCCCGCGGCGGCACCCACGGCTGGCGCTCGGTCCGCGTCACCCGCGAGCCATGCGGCCGTCATCGACGTGGGGTATATCTTTAAGAACCACACCCGCTTCAAGCAGGCGATGGACAAGATGAAGGACGAGGTGCTGGCCGCCGAAAACGTCCTCAAGGGAGAACGCGACCGCATCAACGGCCTGATGGAGCAGCTCAAGGGTTTCAATGTCGGCACCCCCGAGTTCAAGAAGCTCGAGGCCGAGGTGGCGAAGGCGCAGGGTGATTTCAGCGTCAACGCCCAGCTCCAAAAGAAAGACTTCATGGACCGGGAGGCGAAGGTCTACCTGCAGGTCTATTCCGAAATCGAGCGGGCAGTAAACCAGTTTGCCCGCGACAACGGCATCGCCGTGGTGCATCGGTTCGATGGCGATCCGGTCGACTCCGCCGACCGCAATCGGATCCTGGGCAGCATCACCAAGCCGATCGTGTACTACGATCCGCAGATCGACATCACGCCGGACGTGCTCCGGATGCTCAACGGAGCTGCCGTGGCCGGTGCGCCTGCGGCGCAGCCCAAGCCGATTCGCTGATTGGGCGGCCCGTCGATCCATCGAGCCCGGAGGGCCGCCCTCGGCGGCCTTCCGGGCCTTCCTTCCCTGGTTCGATCCCATGCGCATCCAGCAGACGATCCGCCGTGCCGTGTCGGTTGCCGGTACCGGCTACTGGACTGGCCGCCCGGTGCGGGTTGAGTTTCTGCCGGCTCCTGCCGGTACCGGGCTCACGTTTGTGAGGGTTGACGCCGCATCGCCGGTACGGATCCCTGTCACCGTTGCGCGCCGCGTCGACGCCACGGCCCGGACGAATCTCGCCGCCGCCGGCGTGCAGGTGCAGATGGTCGAGCACGCGCTCAGTGCCCTGTCGGGCCTGGGCATCGACTGCTGCGTCATCAGGATCGACGCCGAGGAGATGCCGGGGCTCGATGGCTCCTCGCAGGCGTTTGTCGACGCCCTCGACGAGGCCGGGATCGAGCGGTTGGGAGCGCCCGTCGAACCGCTCGTCGTCGCAGAGACCTGCCGCGTGGGTGATGAGACGTCGTGGGTCGAGGCCTCGCCTCCCCGGTTTGCCGGCCTCTCGGTGGAGTATGAACTCGATTACGGCGCCGGCCCGATTGGCCGGCAGACGCTTGCCATCCGGGTCGGGCCGGAGAGCTATCGGACCGAACTCGCGGCAGCCCGCACGTTTATTTCGCTGGAGGATGCGGGCCGCCTGCGGTCGGCGGGCCTCGCTCTCGGGGTGACGTTCGATGAACTCCTCGTGTTCGACGATCGGGGCCCGGTGGGCAACACCCTGCGGTGGCCCGACGAGTGCGTGCGGCACAAGGTGCTCGATCTCGTCGGCGACCTGACGCTGGTTGGCAGGCCAGTCCACGCTCACGTGCGGGCTTGCCGCAGTGGCCATCGGCTCAATGCGGCACTGGCGTCACGGCTCGTCGCCACCTCAGGGAGGCGGGCCTCAGCCTGACGCGCATGAGTCACTCTGATCGTGGTGATGACGAGCCGATGTCGATCGCTGGCGTGGTGGGCCGTCCGGCCGATATCCACTCGACGGCCGTTGTCGAGGTGGGCGCGCGGATCGCCGATGATGTGCGGATCGGTCCCTACTGCGTGGTCTCCGCGCAGGCCGAGATCGGCCGGGGGAGCGTGCTGGCCAACCACGTCACCGTCATGGGCTCGGTGAGGATTGGCGAGCGAAATCGAATCTTTCCCAACTGCGTGATCGGCGGCGAACCGCAGGATGTCAGCTACCGCGGGAGCGATACCCGGGTTGAGATCGGTGACGACAACGTGATTCGCGAGGGCGTGACGATCAATCGGGCGACGGAGAAGGAAGACGGGCTGACCTCCATCGGCAGTTCCAACTTCCTGATGGCCGCCAGCCACGTGGCGCACGACTGCCGGATCGGCGATCACGTGATCATCGCCAACGGCACCCTGCTCGGCGGGCACGTTCGCGTGTCTTCGCGGGCATCGCTGTCCGGCGTGGTCGCGGTGCACCACTGGGCTACGATCGGCGGCTATTCGTTCGTCGCCGGCCTGTCGAGGGTGCTGCACGACGTGCCACCGTTCATGCTCTGTGAAGGATCGCCAGCCCGACCGCGGTGCATCAATGTCGTGGCCCTCAAGCGGGGCGGCTTCTCGCAGCCCTGGATCGAGGCGATCTCGGAGGCCTACCGGCTCCTCTACCGGGCCAAGGTCGGGGTCGAGCAGGCCCGCGAGATTCTCCGATCGCAGGGCATGCTCCCACCGCCGGTGCTGGAGCTTCTCGAATTTCTGGATCTGCAGCAGCAAGGGCGGCATGGGCGGGCCCGTGAACGAAGGAGAGCGGCATGAATCGGATGCGGATGGCAGTCGTCGGCTGCGGTCATCTCGGGGCGATCCATGCGCGGCTCTTGGCCGCTCGCGCCGATGTCGAGCTCGTGGCCGTGGTCGATCCGCTGGGCGAGTCGCGGGAGCGAGTCGCGGCGGCCCACGGCTGCCGGGCCTGCGCCGAGCCCCGCGAACTGGTGGGGCTCGTCGATGCCGCCATCGTCGCCGCCCCAACGGGCCTGCATGCCGGCGTGGCCGTGCCGCTGCTCGAGGCTGGCGTGGACCTGCTCGTGGAAAAGCCGATCGCGGCGACCGTTGAAGATGCCCGGGCAATCGCGATCGCCGCCCGCCGCTGCGGTCGCACGGTCGCCGTCGGCCACGTGGAGCGGTTCAATCCCGCCTGGCAGGCCGCGGTTGCACGGATCGGTGAGGCGATGGTCATCGAGGCGGTGCGGACCGCCCCCTTCACGTTCCGCTCGCTCGACGTGGGCGTGATCCATGACCTCATGATTCACGATATCGACCTCGTGCTGTCGCTCGAACCCGGCCGGCTTGAACGGGTCGAAGCCCAGGGGATCGTGGCGACCGGCGGCTTCGAGGATGCCGCACGGGCGCGGCTGGTGTTTGCGTCGGGCCTCGTCGCAGATCTCACCGCCTCGCGGATCAGCCCTGCCGCCCGGCGGACCGTATCGCTCTGGTCGGCCGAAGCGATGATGCACTGCGATCTCACAGCCAAGACCGTCGAGATGGTCACGCCCTCCGATGGCGTCCGTTCGGGCACGTTTGTCGCCGCCGCGCTTCCAGCCGCCGACCGGGGGCCGCTCAAGGACCGGTTCTTCGCCGACGTGCTCCCCTCCGAAACGATCACCGTCGCCGATTCCAACGCGATCGCCTGCGAGCACGACGACTTCCTGGCAGCGATCCGGGAAGCGCGGCCGCCGCTGGTGACGGCGGCGGCCGGGGCCGCGGCGGTCGAGATCGCGGCCCGCGTGATCGACGCGCTGGAGTGCCTGCCGTTCGGCCGGCGACGCGCTGCCGCGGGCGGCCGGGTTTCCACGATCCCCATGTTCCCCCATCGGAAGACGGGTTGATCGGCGCATCCGTTCCGGCCGCCACGATCCGCAGGGTCGGTGGTGGACGTCGACCGCCATGCTGCCGATACCGATGGAAGACCCCGGCGGCCCGGTCGTCGACGTGGGTCTGGGCGGCCCGGGCCTGCTCCCCGTGCCTACTCCCCAGGAACGCGTTGATGCTGCGATCTGCCACCTTCGGCATGCTCACCGTGCTCACCGTCGTGGCAGCGACGGCTGGTGCCGAGGCGGCGCCACCGGTGGCCT
>QWQL01000132.1 GCA_003670825.1 Planctomycetota bacterium | reverse complement strand
GGATCTCTCGCCACGCGGTGGCGATGTCGGACGGCGTGACAGGCCGGTTGCATTCCGCCACCAGCACGAGCGCCTGGTCGCACACTTGGTTGATCAGCCGAGGCACGCCGTCGGTGGCCTTGAAGACGGCGTCGTCGCTGCCCGCGGCGAAGAGCTTCTGCCAGTCGAGCCCCGCGGCCTTCGTCTGGGCGCGGAGGTAGGCCATCGTCTCAGCATGGTCGAGCGGCTCTAGGTATCCGCGGACGGCGATCCGCTGGGCGAGGCTCTCCATCCGTGAGCCTGCGAGCATCTCCTCGAGCCGCAGGCTGCCGGCGAGCACGATGTGCACCGCGGGCAGGGGCGTGGGCACGTTGGTGAGCAGTCGCAGTTCCTCGATCAGCCGCGTCGGCAGCGTGTTGGCCTCGTCGACCAGAATCACCAGGCCGGCCCCCGAGGCGGCGAGGCCGCGGATCCGCTCGACCAGTGCGAGCCGCAGGTCGCCCTCTTCGATGCCTCGGAAGGGTTCCCCGATCGCGGCCATCACGGCCTGCCAGAGGGCTCGCCGCGTGCAGATGCTCGCCCCGGAAAGGAGCGCTACGTCGAAGTCGTCGCGGACCTGCTCGGCCACCTTTGCCAGCAGGAGCGACTTGCCGGTGCCCGGCGGACCGACCACCAGCGCCACGCCCTCCGCCCGGCGGATGCACCGCTCGATCCCCTTGAGGGCCGCATCGATCAGCGTCGCAGGGTGGTAAAACTGCGTCCGCGGGGCGGCCATGAACGGGCGGGTCGACGGGTGCCGGCTGGGGATGTGCATCACGCGTTACGTTCCGGATGACGGGGCTGGCTCGCGAGAGTCGCGACACAAGGGATGTCGACCAATGGGCTTCCCTTCCTCCACCACCCCCGGCGAACGTAGACTTTTCTGATCGGGTAATCGGCACCTGAGGTGGCGGTGGCGACGGATGTGACGACCAGTGACGGGGACCGCGGCGGGCGGGCACGAGCCGATGTTTCACGTGAAGATCTGTGGTGTGACCACCGCCGCCGACGCCCGTATGGCCGCGGCAGCGGGGGCCGACGCGATCGGGCTCAACTTCGTGCCCGGGTCGCCCCGCTGCCTGGCGGCGGACGTCGCCCGTGAGATCGTCGCCGCCATTCCCGAGGACGTGCTCGTGGTGGGGGTGTTTGCCGGCACCGACCCGGGCGACATCCGCCGCATCGTTGAGCAGGTGGGGCTCGACGCCGTGCAGCTGCATGGCCACCTCGCCGGCGCGGGGCCGGTTGACAACCCCGAGACCTGCGCGGCCCTCGCGCCCACACCCGTGATCCGTGCGGTGCGTGTGGGGGCCGACGGGTTTGCTGCGGCGCGGGGCTGGATCGCCTCGGCCCGCGGCCTCGGCCACCCGCCGGTGATGGCCGTGGTCGATGCGGCCGTCACGTCGTCGACGGCGGCCGGCCAGCTCGGGGGTACGGGCGAGACGGTCGACTGGAGCCGGTTCGTGGCGGCAGGCGACCTCGGCATTCCGGTGGCGCTCGCGGGAGGCCTGACCCCCGCCAACGTGGCCGAAGCGATCCGGGCAACGGCCGCAACGGCGGTCGATACGGCCAGTGGCGTCGAATCCGCACCGGGCAGGAAAGACCCGGAAAAGATGCGGTCTTTCTGCGCTGCGGCCCGGCAGGCCCTCGCGGCCGTGGCCCCATAGACCCTTTGCGATTGGCGACGACCGGCTAAGATTGAGCCATTCCCCGGCGGGCTTCCACCCGCTCCGCCCGACTCGCCGCCACTCAGTATGAGGCCCGGCAAAGCGAGGCGTGTCTTATCCCCCTCAGGAGGTTCCCGTGGCCCACGTCGAAACCCGTCTGCCGTACAAAGTCGCCGATCTCGCGCTTGCCGAATGGGGCCGCAAGGAGATCATGCTCGCCGAGAACGAGATGCCGGGCCTGATGGCCCTCCGCGAGAAGTACGGTCGCTCGAAGCCGCTCGCCGGAGCCCGCATCGCCGGCTGCCTCCATATGACGATCCAGACGGCCGTGCTGATCGAGACCCTCAAGGAACTCGGCGCCGAGGTCACCTGGAGCAGCTGCAACATCTTCTCGACCCAAGACCATGCCGCGGCCGCCATCGCCAAGGCGGGCTTCCCGGTCTACGCCTGGAAGGGCATGACCAACGAGGAGTTTGACTGGTGCATCGAGCAGACGCTGTTCTTCCCGGACGGCGAGCCCCTCAACATGATCCTCGACGACGGCGGCGATCTGACGTCGATGGTGCACCAGAAGTATCCGGAACTGCTGGGCGGCATCCGCGGCCTCTCCGAGGAGACGACCACGGGCGTGCACCGCCTGTACCAGATGCACGAGAACGGCGAGCTGAAGCTCCCCGCGATCAACATCAATGACTCCTGCACCAAGAGTAAGTTCGACAACCTCTACGGCTGCCGCGAGAGCCTGGCTGACGGCATCAAGCGGGCCACCGACGTGATGGTGGCCGGCAAGGTGGTGGTGGTGTGCGGCTACGGCGACGTCGGCAAGGGCTCGGCCCACGCCATGAAGTCGCTGGGGGCCCGGGTGGTGGTGACGGCGGTCGATCCCATCAATGCCCTGCAGGCGGCGATGGAGGGCTACGAGGTGACCACCATGGAAGAGGTCGCTTCGCGGGGCCAGATCTTCGTGACGGCCACCGGCTGCCGCGACGTGATCCGCAGCGAGCACATCCAGAAGATGCAAAACGACGCCATCATCTGCAACATCGGGCACTTCGATCTCGAGATCGACATCGCCTGGCTCGACAACACCAAGGGGATCAAGAAGGTCGAGATCAAGCCGCAGGTGGATCGCTACACGCTCCCCTCGGGCAACTCGGTGCTCGTGCTGGCCGAAGGGCGGCTGGTGAACCTCGGCTGTGCCACGGGCCATCCGTCGTTTGTGATGAGCACGAGCTTCACCAACCAGGTGCTCGCCCAGATCGCCCTCTGGACGGATGCCGACACCTATGACGTGGGCGTGCACATGCTGCCCAAGAAGCTCGACGAGGAAGTGGCCCGCCTGCACCTCGACAAGCTGGGCGTGAAGCTGACGAAGCTCACCAAGGAGCAGGCCGAGTATCTCCACGTGCCGGTCGAAGGCCCGTTCAAGCCCGAGTATTACCGGTATTGAGAATCCTGCATGGGCCGCTCACGGCCCGTGCAGCAGAGGCCGGGCTGGCTCGCGTCAGGCGGCACATGATCAGAGCGCGGGGTGGTGCGAAAGCACCACCCCGCGTTGCGTTTCACGGGAAACGGGTCGGCCCGTGCGGGGTGCGGCTTTGTTACGATCGCGGATCTCCCAGCCCGCGCCGTCTCAGGAACCCCGCTTCCATGCCCACCGTCGCCCCGCTCCGTGGACTCCGCTACGACCCCAAGCATGTCGGCACGCTCTCGCAGGTGATCGCGCCTCCCTACGACGTGATCGATGACTCTCTGCAGGCCGTGCTCTACGATCGTCACCCGGCGAACGTGGTGCGGCTGGAGCTCAACCGCGAGGAGCCCGGTGACGACGACCGCCTGAACCGGTACACCCGAGCCGCCAGGTTTCTCAAGGAGTGGCAGGCTCAGGGCGTGCTCATGCAGGAACCCGCGGCGGCGCTCTACGTGTATCACCAGGCATTTGAGTTTGAGGGGCAGGCGTTCGTCCGCCGCGGTGTGATGGCCCGGGTGCGGCTGGAGCGATTCGGCACCGGCAACATCCATCCCCACGAGGAGACGATGTCGGGGCCGAAGCAGGATCGGCTGCTCCTGACGCGGGCCTGCCGGATGAATCTCAGCCAGGTGTTTGGCCTCTATCCGGATCCGGCCGGCGAGGTGCAGGCGCTGCTCGACAACGCCGTGGCGGGCCAGCCGCCGGTCGAGGCCACCGACCACCAGGGTGTGACGAGCCAGATGTGGCCGATCGTCGACGAGGGAGTGGCGGCGAAGGTGGCAGGACTGCTGGGGACGAGGCCAGTGTTTATCGCCGACGGCCACCACCGCTACGAGACCGCCTGCACCTACCGGGACGAAGTGGCGGCGGCCTGGGGTGTGGATCATGGCGGGCAGCCGTTGCCGCCCGATCACCCTGCCAACTTCGTGCTCATGATGCTCGTGGGCATGAGCGACCGGGGCCTCGTGGTGCTGCCGACGCACCGGCTCTTCGCGCAGCCGGCCGTGGCCACGGCCGCCGAGCTGTGCGGGAAGCTCGGCGACTGTTTCAACACGCGGACGTCGTGGAAGGGGCCGGCGGCTGCCGACGTCGTGTGGTCAAACCTCGAACTGGAAGGAGACCAGGGCACGATCGGGCTCTACACCGCCGGGGATCAGGCCTGGACCCTCGCGCGGATCACGCCGGCGGGCCGGGCCCGGATGGAGCAGCTGGCGGGTGACCATGGGGCCGCCTGGCGGAGCCTCGGCGTGTCGATCCTCCACCGGCTCGTGCTCGACGACCTGCTCGGGGCCAAAGACATCCCGACGCCCGACTCCGTGCACCTCGTCGGTGAGATGGCGGAGAGGCTCGGCACGGGGAAATATCCGCTGGCCGCGATGCTCGTGCCCGTCAGCGTTGAGGACATCCGCAGGGTGAGCGAGTTGGGTGAGCGGATGCCCGCGAAGAGCACCTTCTTCTATCCGAAGCTCGCCAGCGGCCTCGTCTTCAATCCGCTGGAGTAAACCAGCCGCAGCGGCCGGTAGCCTGGGAGCGATCACCCGCGCCCGGTTTCATGTGAAACGCGGAAAGACTGGCTGCCTGCGGAGGCTGCGGGCCCTGCGTAAGCCTGGCGGTTTCACGTGAAACCCGGGCCGCCGACCTTACCCACGGCGGTGGTTTCGCCGGTCTGCGGGCGCGACGTGACGATCGTGACCAAAGTGGCCGATATCCCGATGGTGCCCGGAGTGCGTTCCGGACCGGTGGGAAGGATTCTGCGCGTGGGAAGGATTCTCTGCGTGGCCAATCAGAAGGGCGGCGTCGGCAAGACGACCACCGCCTCAAACCTTGCTGCAGCCCTGGCTCACGGTGGGATGCGGACGTTGCTGGTCGACCTCGACCCGCAGTGCAACGCCACCACCGGGTTTGGTGTCGCCCCCGCCGCGATGCACCCGCTGGTGCTCGAGACGCCGCTGGCCGACTCGATCGTGGCGACCTCGCTGCCCAACCTCTTTGTTCTCCCCGGCAGCCGCTCCGTCCGCGACGTGGAGCGGATCGCCGCCCGATCCCGCGCCGGCTCGGCGATGCTCGAGCAGCACCTCGGCCTCGGCCTCGCCGCCTGGGACTACTGCCTGATCGACTGCCCGCCCTCGATCGGCGACCTGACGCGGACGGCGCTCGCCGGCAGCACGGAGGTGCTGATGCCGATCCAATGCGAATACTTCGCGCTCGAAGGACTCACCCAGATGATCGAGGTGATCCGCGACGTGATGCAGGAGAGGCCGGGCCGCCTCTCCTTCAGTGGCATCGTGCTCACCATGCACGACGCCGCCCTGGAACTCACGGCCGAAGTCGAAGCCGAGGTCCGCGACTTCTTCGGGGAGATCGTCTTTCAGACGGTGATCCCCCGAGACGTCGCCGTCTCGGAGGCGCCGAGCCACGCCCAGAGCGTGCTCGATTACGCGCCGCGCTCACGGGGAGCGCGGGCCTACACGGAACTCTGCATGGAGGTACGAGACTGTGAGTAAGGAACGACGCCTCGGACGAGGACTCGAAGCATTGCTCGGACGGGCCGGGCTCGACACGCCGGCACCGGCGACCCAGGGCACGTCGGCCCTCGCCCAGCAGCCGGCTCGGCCGGTGACGGCAGGTGGCCTCGGCTCAGGCGCCGCCAAGCTCATGCTCCACGCGCCCGAGGAACTCGAGCAGGCAGCCGCCACGCTGCCGACGAGCGACGTGTCACCGGCGGTCATCGATCCCAACCCCTGGCAGCCGCGGAGCCTCGTCGACGGCGCCGACCTCGCCGAACTTGCCGACAGTCTTCGCGAGCACGGCCTCGTGCAGCCGATCGTCGTGCGGGCACGGGGCGACCGCTACCAGCTGATCGCCGGCCAGCGGCGGCTGGCGGCCGCCTGCCGCCTCGGCTGGGAGAAGGTGCCGGTGCGGGTGCTCGATGTGGACGACCGGCAGATGGCGGAGATCGCGATCGTCGAGAACCTCCAACGGCGCGACCTCGACGCGCTTGAGAAGGCGGCAAGCTTCAAGCAGTATCTCGCCACCTGGAACTGCACCCAGGATGAGCTCGCCAAGCGGCTCTCCGTGGACCGCTCCACGGTGGCCAACCTGATCCGCCTTCTGGAGCTGCCCGCCGGCGTGCAGGCCACGCTCCGGGCGGGCACTATCTCGATGGGCCATGCCCGGGCGCTCCTGCCGCTCGGCGACGAGGATGAGCAGGTGCGGCTCGCCGCCCGCGTGGCGGCGGAGGGGCTCTCGGTGCGGGCGATCGAGGCCGAGGTGCAGGAGATCATCCGCCGTGAGGAGGCCGACGAAACCGGCGACGGGGCAGACCTGGAAATCCCCGCCGGCGACGCCGGCTCTGCCGGCGGACCCTCGGCCCCCAAACGGAAGCCGGGCCGGCCGGCGACGCGGCGGTCGAGCCAGGTGGCCGCCGTCGAGGCCCAGCTGCGGCGGGCCCTCGGCGTGAAGGTGGTGGTGCATGCCAACGGCAGGGGGGCGGGCCGGATCGTGATCCCGTTCGCCGACCTCGACGAGTTTCAGCGGCTGCTTGACCACATCACCGAGTGAGCCGCGGCCGCGTCTTGGCCGTGCTACACTACCGCCATCACGGAGCGTGGCGCAGTTGGTAGCGCGCTTGGTTTGGGACCAAGAGGTCGAGAGTTCGAATCTCTCCGCTCCGATTCGACCGCCTCGAGGATGGCCACGATGACGCGACGACTCCGGACCTTATTGCTGCTGATCGCGATGCTGGCCGGAGTTCCCGCCACGGTGCTCGGCCAGGTGTCGATTACGGAACTGGGCGCGGCGAACGCCGTTCGAAACGACATGATGTCGAACTCGGCCGGCAACGCCGCGGCGGCGGCCCCGCCCGCGTCGCGGCAGGGTGCCGGCGCAGCCACCGTCCAGACGGTCAACTACGGCATGAAGTACACGCTCTCCTACGCGCTGACGGGCCTTCTGTTGGCACTGGGCATGTACCTCGTCTGCCGCCCGAGCAACCGCAACGCGGTCGAGTGATCGTCGACCGGACGGCCGCGATCTCAGCCGGTACGAACCGACGTCGCCGCCCGGCGGCCACGTGCGACGCCGGCCGCGATGGCCAGCACCACGACCGCGACTCCCGAGGGCTCCGGAACCGGCACCCCCGGCACGGCCTGGCTCGAGGGAGCGGCCGAGTTCAGTCCCGGCGAGAGTGTGGAGCCGCGGCCGAAGACGACCGAGCCTGCGATGGTTCCGTTGCCGGAGATCGTCTGCCCCGCGGGAACCTGATAGCCGCCGGACAGGCCGCTGACGTCGAGCATGGCCTCCGCCGCGACGGCGAGTCGTGATGCGGCCGCCATGGCAGCGGGATCGGTGACGAGCAGGCGGCCGGCGTCGATCGTCACCGGTCCGGCCAGGGCGTTGCCCCGGTCCAGCACGAGCGATCCGGTTCCAGACTTCGTCAGCGATGACCATTCTGGCCCGATCCAGCCGCGGCCTGCCTGCCCCTGCGTCTGGCGTCCGGCAGCGACGTCGATCAGGAGGTCGAGTGGCGAGTCGAGCGTGGCGAGCGGTTCGAACCAGACGGCATCGGCTGAGAGGGTGCCGGCCGCTCCACCAAGGGTGTCGACCGCGCCGCCAAAGGCGTCGGCCGCTCCACTCAGCGTGATGATCGCTGCCTGGCCGGCCGCGAAGGAGTACGAACCGAGAGCGACCCACTCGCCACCCCGTGACCGTTGGTCGACCGTGACGAGGTGCCGGCCATCGGCGGCGTCGATGGCGTAGGTGGCGTTGGCAGCGCGATCGGTCGTCGCCGACCAGCGGGCGTACACGTTCATCGTGCCGGCCTCGGGGAGGTGCGCCGCCCAACGGACGGTGGAGGCGGAGCCCGAGGTGCCGACGAGGCTGCGTCCTTGATAGGCGGACGAACTGCTCAGCGATGTCCAGGCGGCTCCGCGAGGCAGGGCGGCCGGGTCGGCGTCATCGAGCACCCAGCCTGGCCCGGGCGGGGGCGGCGGAAGCGTGCCGAGGCCCGAATCCGCCAGAAACTTTGTCAGATCCTTGCCGTCGCCACCCCATCGCCGAAGCTCGAAGAGCGGGGTGGCTCGCGTGTTGAGGCCCGTCTTCGTGGTCATGCCGGTCTGGAAGCCGGCCGCCTGGAGCTCGGTGATCACGGCGGCGTTGTAGTCACCGTAGGGATAGGCGAAGTGGTTACTCACCTTCCCGCCCACGTTGCTGGCGATGTCCTGTCGGGAGCCGACCACCTCCTGCCGCACCTGGGTGCCGGTGATCGTGGAGAGTCGCGGATGGGTTTGCGTGTGGGCTTCCACGAGAAACACGCCCGCCGAGTCCATCTCCGTGACCTGCTGCCACGAGGCCTTGGGCGAACCGATGCCGATGCCGCGGGTGTGGGTGTAGTTGGTCGCGACCATCCCACGGGCGGCGAGCAGGGGATACATCTCGGTGTAGCCCTGTATGTAGTTGTCGTCCACCGTGAGCATGATCGGACGATAGGGCAGAATCCCGTCGTTGACCCGCCAGTCGTAGAACTGGTCGAGCGTGACGGTCGAGAAGGAGTTGGCCGCGAGGTAGTCGAGGTGCGCGGTGAAGTTGTCGCGGACGTAGCCGAGGTTGGCGTGGGCGTGGTACATGACCGCCGGCACCTGAGCGGCCACCGGGAGGCCGGCACCGAGCACCGCCGCCAGGCCCACGGCGATCGCAACGCGATGAAAGCGACAGTCAGTTCCCATCCAATCACCCTACGACGGCGCTGGCGGCCCGGCAAGGCCGGCCGCGCCACCGCAGTCTGAAGCCCGGGCAGCCCGGCCCGCTGCCGGCCCGGCGTGGATGCCCTGGGCGGAGCGGCACTCGATATACTGCCCGCCCAGCGAACATTTCCGCTCGTGCTGCGTAGCAGTGAGTCGGCCGACAGTTTCGGTCAGGCCATTTCCAAAAGGACGACGTCACGCGTGAATCAGAAGACCCTCC
>QWQL01000013.1 GCA_003670825.1 Planctomycetota bacterium | reverse complement strand
GGGGTGATCGTGAACAACAGCCAGGTGACCGCGAGCAGGCCGGCGAACACGAGCAGGATCGGCGCGGCCAGCCCGATCGCCCCCCGCACCAGCCATGCGTAGGCCCGCGTGACCGCCGCAAACATCGCATTGAAACCGCGGAAGATCCATCCGCACACCGATTCCAGGACCCGATCGATAGCATCGGGGGGTGTTCCCTTCGGCCTGAGCAGAATCGCGGCGAGCGCGGGAGAGAGCGTCAGGGAGTTGACCGCCGAGAGCAACGTCGAGACGGCGATCGTGAGGGCGAACTGCCGAAAGAACTGGCCGACGATGCCGGAGATCAAGCTGCATGGCACGAACACGGCGCAGAGCACCAGCGCCACGCCGATCACCGGCCCTGTCACCTCCTCCATGGCCTTGAACGACGCCTCCCGCGGCGTGAGCCCGTGCTCGATCCAGCGTTCCACGTTCTCGACCACGACGATCGCGTCGTCGACCACGATCCCGATCGCCAGTACCAGGCCGAAGAGCGAGAGGTTGTTGAGGCTGAAGCCGAACGCCGCCATGAACACGAACGTGCCGACGATCGCCACGGGTACCGCGACCAGCGGGATCAGCGTGGCCCGCCAGTTCTGCAGGAACAGAAGCACGACCAGGGCCACGAGCAGGATCGCGTCGCGGAGCGTCTTGAGCACCTCGGCCTTCGACTCCTCGATGAAGGGCGTCGTGTCGTAGACGACCTGCGCCCGGAGCCCCTTGGGAAACCGCTCGCCGAGCGTCGCCAGCTTTGTCCGCACGGCCTCGGCGGTCTCGATCGCGTTCGACCCGGGCAGTTGGTAAATGTTCATGCCCACGCTCGGCTCACCGTCGAGCCGGCAGATCTGATCGTAAAACTGGGCGCCGAGCTCGACCCTCGCGACGTCTCGCAACCGCACGATCACGCTGGCGACATCGCCGGTTTCTGCGTCGGTCTCCTTGACGATCACGTCACCGAACTCACCGGCCGTGATCAGCCGGCCCACCGCCGAGAGCGGAATCTGGAAGGCCTGGCCGCCGGGGGCCGGCTGCTGGCCGACGCTGCCCGCCGCCACCTGGAAGTTCTGGTTTTCCAGCGCCATGCGGATGTCGCCGGGCGATAGGCCGACCGCCGCCATCTTCTCCGGGTCGAGCCAGACCCGCATGCTGTAGTCCCGCTGCCCGATGAAGTCGACGTCGCCGACGCCCTCGAGCCGGAGCAGTTCGTCGCGGATCTGGATCGTGGCGTAGTTGGAAAGAAAGGTCTCGTCGTAGAGCGGTTTGCCGGCGGTGTCTTTCGCGGCGGTGAAGTTGACGATCATCATCGCCGCCGGCGACTTCTTCAGCACCGCCACCCCCTCCCGCTGGACGAGGTCGGGCAAGATCGGCATCGCCAGCGTCACGCGGACCTGCGTGAGCACCTGCGCCATGTTGAGGTCGGTGCCAGGGGCGAATGTGACCGTCAGCCGATAGCGGCCGTCGTTGGTGCACTGCGAGCTCATAGCCAGCGCGTTTTCGACACCGCTGACCTGCTGCTCGATCGGGGCGGCGATCGTGTCGCGGACGAGCTCCGCATTGGCTCCGGGATAGATCGTCGAGACTTCGATCGTGGGGGGAGTGATGTCGGGGTACTGCGTGGTGGGTAGCGTGAGCGAGGCGACCCCGCCGCAGAGCACCAGCACGATCGAGATCACCGACGCGAAGATCGGCCGCTCGATGAAGAAGTGTGCGATCATGTGGTCAGCAGGCCCCCGGGTGGCGGGCGTGACGCCGCCGGAGCGAGAAGCCACCACAGGCAAGGCCCATGACCGCCAACGCCACTGCCGACGGTTCGGGCACCACCACCAGCACGATATCGTTGCCGCTGCGATTGAGCGAGAACGACGTTCCTGGTCGGACGACGGAGAGCGACTGCCCCAGCGAGTCGGTGCCAACTGTGCCGAGCGTGAAAATTCCAGAACTCGACGCCGCTCCCGTGACGTCGATCACCGTCCAGGAGTGGCTCGTCGCCCAGAAAGGATCGCTCCAGTCCACCGTCGATCCGGCCGCGCTGAAATCGAGGTTCATCGTGGCGCCTGCGTTGATCGCCAGGCTGCCTCCCGTCACGCTCAGGAAATCGTAGGTGGTGCCGGCCCCCGTGGCCGAGTTGGCGATCAGTTCCCAGGTGAGGATTGAACCGGCTTCATAGGAGAGCCCGGCCGCGAAGGTCTGCATGCCCGGGGAGTTGCCGGGCGAATGCTGCCCACCGGTCGCCACCGACACCGCGTTGTTGAAAACGGTCTGAGTGCCCTTGAGTTCGCCTCCGGAAGCCACCGTCACCACGCCCCCGACGGTACCCGTCATCGAGACGACGCCGGCCACCGTCTGGCTGCCGCCGTAGGCGGCGGCATTGACGACCGAGCCGCCGCCGTTGGTGATTGCATTGGTGACGGCATAGCCGCCGAGATCGAGCGTGCCCCCGGATCCCACCGTGATCCCGCCACTCCCAAACGCCCCGGCGGCCCCGGCCACGAGCGTGCCCGTCGTCACCGTCGTGCCGCCGCTGTAGCTCTTATTGCCCGCCAGCGTGAGCATGCCGAGGCCCGTCTTCGTGAGCGCCCCGGTCCCGGAAAGTGCCGAGGCGTAGGAGACCGTGAAGCCGTTCGTGTCGAAGGTGCCGCCGCTGCCGGTGAGCGTCGTGCTCCGCAGGTTGTCGAAGGCCGCGCCGAACCGGATGCCGCCACCGACGAGCCCGAGCGTGCTCGAGCCCAGCCGCGAGTTGGCGTCGATCTGCAGGAGCCCACCGGTCACAGTCGTAGTCCCGGCGTAGGTGTTGTTGGTGCCGCTGAGCGTCGCCGTGCCGAGGCCCGCCTTCGTGACGGCGAGCGTGCCGATGAGCGACGCCGCGAGCGTGGTGTCGTTGGTGTGGTTGAAGCTCACGGTCGATCCGGCTCGGGAGCCGGTGATGACCGCCGCGGCGATCGTGCCGGCGGTGCCTCCGGTGCCAAGGTTGACCGTGCCGGTCGCACCCGCAAACCGGGCGAGCGTCACCGTGCCGCTGCCGGCGCCGATTGTCACGACGCCAGTCCCCGTGAGGTTCAATGTGCCGTTGCCGAGGAATCCAACAAAGAGCGAGTTGCCTGCCCAGCTTCCGCCGCTGACCGTCGCGACGCCGCTCACGCCCCCGTTGGTGCCCAGATATCCGGTGGTATTGCTCACGCTGCCGCCGCTGATGACCAGCGTGCCGTTGCCGCCTGAACCCACATCGAGATTGCCGCTATTGGCCCACGTGCCGCTGGAGACGGTGACGCTGCCCGTCGAACCGGCGGAGAAGCCGACCCAGCCACGGACGTTGGCCACGCGGCCGCCGCTCACGACCATCGCCCCCGCGCCGGATTGGCCGATCGTGAGATCGGTCGTGCTCGTCCACGTGCCACTGGCGATCGTCGCGCTCCCGCTCGAGCCCGCGGCGTAGCCTACGTAGGCCCATTGGTCGGTCACGCTGCCGCCGTCGACGAGGAGCGTACCAGTGCCCGAATACCCGACGTAGAGATACGTGCCGTTGGACCAGGTTCCGCTCGTGACCGTCGCGCTGCCGCTCGAGCCTGCGGTGTTGCCCAGGTATCCGTTGGCCGCGGTCATGCTGCCGCCGCTCACGGCCAGCGTGCCCGTGCCGGACTGCCCGACATAGAAATAGCCGCTGTTGGCCCAGTTCCCGCCGCTGATCGTCGCGGTGCCGCTCGAGCCGGCACTGTTGCCGACGTAGCCGCTGACGGATGTCACGCTGCCGCCACTGACGCGGAGGTCGCCCGTGCCGGCATTTCCCACGGTCAGACTGCCACCGTTGGCCCACGTGCCGCTCGAGACCGTCGCGCTCCCGCTCGAGCCCGTGCCGCTGCCGATCGTGGCGGTACTGCCGGTGACCATGCCGCCGGCGATCACGAGCCCGGCCGAGTCTCCCGAACCGGATGCAACAATCGTGGCCGCGGCAGCGTGGTTGATGGCGCCGCCGGAGGCCACCGAGAGCGTGCCGGTGGTCACGGTCGTGCCGCCTGTGTAGCCGCTGCTCGCCGACAGCGTAAGCGAGCCGAGCCCCACCTTCGTCAGGGCACCGCTGCCCGAGATCGCCGACGTGAAGGAGACGCTGAAGCCATTCGTGTCGAGTGTGCCGCCGCCGGCCCCCAGCGTGACGGCCCTGAGGTCATTGAAGGCTGCACCGTAGCGGAAGCCTCCGCCGCTCAGCGAGAGCGTGCTCGTGCCCATCCGCGCGTTGGAATCGACCTGCAGTGTGCCCGCCGTCACAGCGGTGGTGCCGGCGTAGGTGTTGTTTCCGCCGAGGATCGTGGTGCCGGGCCCGGCCTGCTTCACGGCGAGCGTGCCAGTGAGCGGCGTCGTGAAGGTGATGCCCGTGGTGTTGAAGTTCACCGTCGCCGCTCCGGCTCCGCCCGAGATCGTGCCGGTGGACAGGGTGCCGACTGCCCCGCCGGAGCCGAGGTTCAGCGTGCCGACCGAACCGGCGGCCGACGCGAGCGTGAGCACTCCCGTGCCGCTTCTCACCCTGACGACGCCGCTGCCCGAGACGGTGAGCGTGGCACTGCCGGTACCACCGACCGTGAGGTCGCCGCCGGTGGCCCACGTGCCACCGGAGATCGTCGCGGTGCCGTTGGAGCCGGCGGCGGCGCCGAGGAGGCCGCCAACGGCCGTCACGCTGCCACCGCTCACCGCGAGCGATCCCGTGCCGGCCCCGCCGATGGTGAGGTCGCCGCCGGTGGCCCACGTGCCGCTGCTCACGCTGACGGCGCCCTGGCCGCCCGAACTCCCGCCGATGAGACCGCCGCCGTTTGTCACCCTGCCACCGCTGACGACCAGCGTGCCAGCACCCGAACTGCCGACCGTGAGGCTGCCACTGCTGGCCCAGGTGCCGCTCGTGATCGTCGCGGTGCCGGAGGAAAGGTTCAACGATCCGACGACGCCGTCGGTGTTGCCCACGTAGCCGCCGTTGACGAGCATCGTGGCCACGGCCTTCGAGACCCCGAGCCCGGTGCCGCCGATGGTGAGCGTGCCGGTGGTGAGCCAGCTGCCGCTCGTGATCGTCGCGGTGCCGCGGGAGCCCTGCAGGAAGGCAATCGTGCTGTTGGCGCTCGTCACGACGCCGCCGTCGACGGTGAGCGCTCCCACGCCCGACCAGCCGACGTAGAGGTCACTCGAGTTGGCCCAGGTGCCACCCGTCACGGTGGCGCTGCCGGTGGCGTTGGCCCCGACGGTGACGTAGTAGTTGCCGAGATAGCCGGTGGCGTTGCTCACCCTACCACCGGATATCTGCATCGTTGCGGTGCCGGAGCGGCCGAGCTCGAGGTCGCCGCTGGTGGTCCAGGAGCCGCTGCTGACGGTCACGGTGCCGTTCGACCCCTGGCTCATGCCCACGATGCTCGCGGCGGCCGTCAACTGGCCGCCGGAGAGGCTCATCGTGCCGGTGGAGGTGTTGGCGATGACGGCGCTCGCCGCCGTGCCGGAGACCCCGGTTCCCAAGAGCACCGTGCGGCTCGCGTCGATGATCGCGGTGCCGCTGGTGGTGGGCACGGCTCCACCCGACCAGTTGCCGCCGATGTTCCACGTGCCCGATGCGACGGTCCAGGTGACGACGTCGCCACATGCCGGGCGGATCAAGGCCCCGATCGCGAGCACAGCAAGGACGGCAACGGCGGTCCCGCGAGCGGCGGGCCGCCTCCGATACAAACAGTTCATGACGTGGCTTTTCGTTGGAAGGCGTTTCTGCCGACCCGGCCAACGGATGCCCGCCACGACCAGTTCCCTTCGCTCGGCGCGCACCATCACTGCATGGAAAAACAGGAAGGCACGCCGGCCTGATTCAGGCTGCCGCCATCCATGCAACCGCGCTGCCGAAAGAAGGCCACCGAGTCGTGGAGACACCGATGACGGGAGCGTGCAGCAGCGGTTCCGGTAAAAAGAGGGGGGGAGGGCGGACCCGGAAGACTCTAGTCTCCCACCTCGCCGCCTGTCAAAGAAGCGGACGGTTTTGCCTCGCGGCCGGCCGCCGGCCCCCACGCACGGTCGCTCAGCCGTTCGAGAACGTAGAAGAACACCGGCGTCAGGAAGATGCCGAACAGCGTGACGCCGATCATCCCTGCGAAGACCGTGATCCCCAGCGACCAGCGGAGTTCAGCCCCCGCGCCCCGCGCGACCACGAGTGGGAAGACGCCGAGGATGAAGGCCAGCGAGGTCATCAGGATCGGCCGCAGCCGCAGCCGGCTCGCCGTGAGCGTGGCCGACCGCACGTCGTGCCCCTCGGCACGGAGCTGGCGGGCAAACTCCACGATCAGGATCGCATTTTTGCTGGCTAGGCCGACGAGAACCACGAGCCCCACCTGCGCGAGAATGTCGATCGGCAGCTTCGCCACGACCAGTCCGCCGACCGCCGCCAGCAGGCACAGCGGCACGACGAGGATCACGGCCAGCGGCTGCGACCAGCTCTCGTAGAGCGCTGCGAGCACCAGGAACACGAGCATCACGCCCAGGCCCAGCAGCAGCGCCGCCGTGTTGCCCGCCGCGATCTGCAGGAAAAACACATCCGACCATTCGTACGAGTAGCTGTCGGGAAGCTGGGCCGCCGCAGTGTCGGCGACACGGTCGATCAGCACCGAGCCGCTCTCGAATGGATTGGGGATCCCGGTGATCGGAGCCGCGGGGTAGAGGTTGTACCGCATCATGATCGCCGGCCCCATGGCCGGTCGGACGTCGAGCACCGTCGCCAGCGGCACCATCCCGCCGTCGCGGGTGGCCACCTTAAACTCGCGGAGGTCCTCGACGCTGTTGCGGAAGCCCTCGTCGGCCATCACCGTCACCTGCCACGACCGGCCGAAACGGTTGAAGTTGTTGACGTAGAACGACCCGACGTCCATTTGCAGCGTTTGGAACACGGAGGTGATCGGGATGCCGAGCGCCCGGATCTTTTCGCGGTCGATGTCGAGGAAGTACTGAGGCGAGTCGGCCCGGTAGTCGCCGACCACCAGCGGCAGTTTCCAGCCTTCCATGGTGGCCGCGAACTTCTCGATCGACTCCTGCATCACCCGCGGATCCAGTTTGCCGCGATCCTGCAGGTAAAACTTGAAGCCGCCGGCGGTACCCAGACCCTTCACGGGCGGCGCCGGATAGACGCCCACCACCGCATCGGGCACCTCCAGCCGGCACCGCTCGCGAAGCACCCGAATGATCCCCAGCATCGAGGTCTCCTGGGTGCGGCGGTTGGCATACTCGTCGAGCATCACGAACATCGAGCCCCAGTGCGGGGCGTTGGCGTTGTAGAGGAGTGACATCCCGGCGATCGTCAGCGTGTCGGTCACGCCCGGCACCGTGCGGGCGAGGGCGTCGACGCGGTCGAGCACCTCCCCGGTCCGCTGCACTCCCGCCCCGTCGGGCAACTGCACCGTGGCAATCAGGTACCGCTGGTCTTGCAGCGGCACGAATCCCTGTGGATACCAGGCAAAGATCCGCCACGTCACCAGCACCAGCACCAGGTAGCCGAGCATCACCAGGCGGCTGTGGCCGACCAACGCGGCCACGCCCCGCGCGTAGCCGCCGCCGACGGCGTCGAAGAGCCGGTTAAAGGCCCGGAAGAGCGGGCCGAGCAGGCGGTCGAGCAGCCGCTCCAGCGGATCCGGCGGGACGCCGTGAGGCCGCAGCAGGAGGGCCGCCAGCGCCGGGCTGAGCGTGAGCGAGTTGACGGCCGAGAGGACCGTCGACACCGCGATCGTGAGGGCGAACTGCCGGAAGAACAGGCCGGTGACGCCGCCGATCAACCCGCAGGGCACGAAGACCGCGGAGAGAACCGCCGCCACGCCGATCACCGGACCGGTGACCTCGTCCATCGCCTTGCCGGCCGCCTCCCGCGGCGAGAGCCCCTGCTTGATCCATCGCTCGACGTTCTCCACCACCACGATCGCATCGTCCACCACGATGCCGATCGAAAGCACGAGGCCGAACAGGGAGAGCGTGTTGAGGCTGAAGCCCATGGCGGCCATCGCGGCGAAGGTGCCGACGACCGCGACCGGCACGGCGACGAGCGGAATCAACGTCGCCCGCCAGCTCTGGAGGAAGAGGAGCACCACCAGTGCCACCAGCAGGATCGCGTCGCGGAGCGTCTTCACGACCTCGAGAATCGACTCGGTGATGAACGGCGTGGTGTCGTAGCCGATCACGTACTCAAGACCTGGGGGAAACCGCGTGGCCAGTCTCGTCATGGTTTCATGGATCGCCGCCGAGCACTCCAGCGCGTTGGTGTCGGGCAGCTGGAAGATGGCCAGCCCCACCACCGGCTGGCCGTTGTAGCGGCAGGTCTGGTCGTAACTGGCCGCACCCAGCTCGATGCGGGCGACATCTCGGAGCCGCACCAGTGGCGTGCCGGGCACGGAGGCGTCGGCGTCGAGCACGATCGCGCCGAACTCCTCCGGCGTCGAGAGCCGGCCGACCGCGGCGACGACGAGTTCCATCTGCTGGTCGGCGGCGGCAGGTGACTGGCCGCTGATGCCCCCGATCACCTGCGCGTTTTGTGCGGCGATCGCGTCTCGGGCGTCGCCGGGCGTGAGGCCCCGCGTGGCGAGCTGCTCCGGGTCGAGCCAGACCCGCAGGGAATAATCCCGCTGGCCGAGGATGAGGATGTCGCCCACGCCCGAGCACCGCAGGAGCTCGTCGCGGAGGTGGACGGCGGCGTAGTTGCTCATGAACAGATCGTCGTAGCGGCCGTCGGGCGAGACGAGGTCGACCGTCATGAGGATGTCGGGCGACCGCTTCTTGATGCTCACCCCCTGCTTCTGCACGACGGCGGGCAGTAGCGGCGTCGCCAGCTGGACGCGGTTCTGGGTCTGCACCAGCGCCAGGTTTGCGTCGGCGCCGACCTCGAAGGTGAGCGTGAGCACGTAGAAGCCGTCGTTCGTCGCCTGTGATTGCATGTAGAGCAGTCGGTCGACGCCGTTGACTTGCTGCTCGATCGGCGCCGCGATCGTGTCGGTGACGACCGCAGCGTTGGCGCCGGGGTAGAGGCACGACACCTGCACGACCGGCGGCGCGATCGGCGGAAAGAGCGAGATCGGCAGCGTGATCGCGCTCACGCCGCCAGCCAGCGTGATCACGATCGAGATCACCGCGGCG
>QWQL01000056.1 GCA_003670825.1 Planctomycetota bacterium | reverse complement strand
GATTCAGTCGAGGTTCCACGTGACTCGACCTACTCAGGGTACCCTCCAGAGACAATCACTTTTCGCGTACGGGCCTGTCACCCTCTATGGACGAACTTTCCAGAACGTTCCGCTAAATGATTGTTTGATAACTCCGGTGGAGGGCCCTACAACCCCGATGTGGAAACCACTTCGGTTTGGGCTGTTTCCCTTTCGCTCGCCGCTACTGAGGAAATCGATTTTTCTTTCTCTTCCTGCGGGTACTGAGATGTTTCAGTTCTCCGCGTTAGCTACTGCAGCCTATGAATTCAGATGCAGTCAGTTCGGGAATCCCGGGATCATCACCTGTTTGACGGTTACCCCAGGCTTATCGCAGTCTTCCGCGCCCTTCAAAGCCTCCTGATGCCTAGTCATCCCCCATGCGCCCTTTCTAGCTTGACCACCCGAATCGAGTGCTCGCGAACGAGCCCTGAGTCGGATGAGCTATCGCCGAATCATCACAGTGCCAACTGCAATGCAGTTGGCTTGATTCGGACTAAGATCTTTTTCTCGCTCTTTGTGTCAAGGACAACGGTCACGACTTGCGTCATGAACGTCACCCTCGAGCCTTTGGGAGAACGCCTCCAGAAAACCGCTTGAGACGGATTTCCTTCGGCATTCTTTTTAAGATGCCAATTACCACGACCAAATTGTCAAAGAACGGAAACGGCCCAACGATGGACAAGCCATTGCCGGCCGTATTCGGGTACCGATCCCAAGAGAGTAGGGATCGGCCACGTCAGAGAGAAAACTTAGCGACGACCCTCCCGACCGTCAAGCACCCGGAAAATTATCGGCAAACACGCGGGTTTTTGCTGCGTCCGTCACGGTATAACCGATCTTCATGGAACGCACGGCACGAGTCTCCGGGTCGGGCACACTGGCTCTTTTTGCCTGTTTTTTCGGGACATTCGTCTTCGGACAGGGCCCAGTACCCGTGGTGGCCGCCCGGGCATCCACCATGCAGACCGCGTCCGGGCAGCCTTTCGTGGGCACGGTGCTGCCGGCCCGCACGAGCGACGTGGGCAGCGCCGTGGACGGTCGGCTGGTCGAACTGCCGATCGTGGACGGCCAGCATGTGGAGGAAAACCAGCCAATTGCCCAGCTTCTCCGCGGGCTGCTCGAGATCGAACGGGCCGGGGCTGAAGCCGAACTCGATCGCCGTCGGCAGGTGCTCGGAGAGCTTCAGGCTGGATCACGCCCCGAGGAAATCGACCAGGCACGGGCTCTCGTGGCGGGCTTCGAAGCCCGGCTGGCCTACGCCAAAAGCCGGCTGACCAGGCTCGGCCGGCTCGCGGAGCGTGGCACCAGCACCGTGGATGAGCTTCAGGATGCCCAGACCGAACTCCAGGCGATTGAAGCCCAACTCCGCGGCAGCCGCGCGGCCCTCGCGCTGGTTGAGGCCGGTCCGCGGAAGGAGCAGGTGGCCCAAGCCGCCGCAGCCGCGGCCGTGCAAGAAGCTGAGGTCGATCGCATCGACGACCAGCTCGCAAAGCACACGATCCGGGCACCCTTCAGTGGTTGGGTGGTGGAGCGGTTCACCGAAAAGGGGCAGTGGCTGGCCCGCGGCGGGCTCGTGGCCCGGATCGCCGAGCTCGACACGGTGGAGATCGAGGCCGAGGTGCCGGAATCCTCGATTGCGTCGCTTCGCGAGGGCGCTGACGTGCGACTGGAGTTCGACGCCGCCGCCGATCAGGCGTGGATCGGCACCGTGTCCCGCGTCGTGCCGCAGGCCGACCTGCTCAGCCGGAGCTTTCCCGTGCGGATCCGGCTGGAGAACCGCGTGGTAGACGGTGTGCCGGCGATCAAGGGGGGCATGCTCGCCAGGGCCTGGCTCCCCGTTGGCTCCGCCGGAATGGTCACGGTCGTACCTAAGGACGCCCTCGTGCTCGGTGGGCAGCGACCGCTCGTGTTCTGCATCGACGCCACCGATGCGACGCACGGTACCGTCCGGCCTGTCGAGGTGTCGTTGGGGGCCGCGGTCGAGGGTCACGTTGCCATCCGTGCCGGCCTCGAACCGGGCGCGATCGTCGTGACCCGCGGCAATGAGCGGCTGCGACCCGGCATGCAGGTGACCTTCGCGCCCCCGGCGGAGTGAGTCGCCGCCACACGTCGGGCACCGCACCATGAATCTCATCGCCGCCTGTGTCGCGAGCCCCGTCAAAGTCGCCGTGGGCGTGATCCTGGTGACTCTCTTCGGCGTGCTCGCGCTGATTTCGATGCCCGTGCAGCTCACACCCGAGGTGCAGATCCCGACTATCACCGTCGAATGCCGCTGGCGGGGCGCGAGCCCCCAGGAGATCGAGCGGGAACTGATCCAGCCGCTCGAGGAGCAACTCCGCAGCGCCGAAGGGCTCGTCAAGCTCTCGAGCGATTCAGGCAGCTCGGCTGGCTCCGTCGAGCTCGAGTTCGCCGTCGGCACCGACATGTCGCAGGCGCTGATCAAGGTCAATACGCGGGTCCAGCAGGTTCGCGACTGGCCAATCGACGCCGATCGGCCAGTGATCAAGACAGCCAGCGCCAACGACCGGCCGGTCGCCTGGTTGATGCTCGGCCAGGCCACCCCCGAACCCGCCACGATCAACGCGCTGAAGGCCTCCCATCCAGAACTCGCCACCGAGCTTGACCGCGTGCTCTCCGCCCGCACCCCCGACCTCGCCCTCTTTCGTCTCAGGAGGATCGCCGCGGCCCACCCGGAGTTCGCCGACCTCGCGCCCCCCGACATCGACGTCGAGGCTGTTCGCCGGATGGCGGAGGACGATATCGAAAGCCGCCTGGAGCGAGTCGACGGCGTGTCGAGCGCCGACCTGGTGGGCGGCCGAGAGGACGAACTGCAGGTGATCGTCGATCCACAGCTGCTCGCCGCCCGGACGCTCACCATCGAAGACCTGCGGCTGGCCCTCGTGAACCAGAATCAAGACACCTCCGGGGGCGACCTGTGGGAGGGAAAACGCCGTTACGTGATCCGCACACTCGGCCAGTTCCGTTCGCCCGAGCAGGTCGAGGGGGTCATCATCACCCGCCGCGACGGCAAGCCCGTCTACGTTCGCGACGTGGCCAAAGCTCGGCTCGGCACCAAGAAGCCTGAAGGGGTCGTCCGGCGATTTGGATCCAACAACATCGCCATCCGCGTAACCCGCGAGTCGGGCGCCAACGTGCTCGACGTGATGCGGCGACTGCGAGCCGTGGCTGAGCGGATCGACGCCGACCTCAAACCGCGGGGGCTGAGCCTGTCGCTGGCATACGACGAGACCACCTACATCGATTCCGCCATCGGCCTCGTCAACGACAGCATCGTGGTCGGAGGCCTGCTCACCCTCGGCACGCTCCTGCTCTTCCTGCGAAACATCCGCTCCACGCTGATCGTGGCGATGTCGATCCCGGTGAGCGTGATGGGCACGTTCCTGGCCCTCGCCGCCTTCAACCGCACGCTCAACGTAATCAGCCTCGCCGGCATCGCGTTCGCGGTCGGCATGCTGATCGACAACGCGGTGGTCGTTCTCGAGAATATTTTCGTGCACTGGAGTGCCGGCGAGGAGCCGAAGGAGGCCGCCGTCAAAGGCACTCAGGAGGTCTGGGGGGCGATCCTCGCCAGCACGCTCACAAACGTCGCCGTGTTCCTGCCGATCCTGTTCATCGAGGGCGAGGCAGGGCAGCTGTTCGGCGACATCGCACTGGCGATTGCCGCGGCGGTCGGCCTGTCGATCGCCGTGTCGGGGCTCGTCGTGCCGGCCGCGGCCGCCGTGCTCCTCCAGAGCCGCCACGCCCGTGGGGCCGCGGCGGCGGTGACCGGGGGCACCGCAGCCTCGCGGGGCGACATCGCCACGCGATTTGGCAGGGCGTTCATGGGCGTCGTCACGGGCATGAATCGATTCCTGCTGGCGAGTAGCTGGCGGGCGGCGGCCGCGTCGGCCGCCATCATCGCCGCATCGGCGTTCGCCACGTGGCTGCTGATGCCGAAGGTGGAGTATCTCCCCGAGGGAAACCGCAATCTCGTGTTCGGGATCCTGCTGCCGCCGCCGGGCTACAACATTCTCGAGCTGCTGCGGATGGGCGACATGGTCGAGCAGCAGCTGATCCCCTACTGGGATGTCGACCCTGGCACGCCCGAGGCCGAGGCCCTCGACGCGCCCATGCTCGGTGACTGCTTCTTCGTGGCCCGGGGCCGGAGCGTGTTCATCGGACTGCGGTCGCTCGATCCGCTCGAGGCCGCCAAGCTGGTGCCGCTGATCCGCCGCGTGGCGGCCGACCTCCCGGGCACGTTCGCCGTCGCCAAGCAGTCGAGCCTGTTCGAGAACGGTATCGGCTCGGGCCGCACCATCGACATCGAGATCACCGGCCCCGACCTGGCGAAGCTCGTGCAGCTCGGCGTGCAGGTGATGGGCAAGCTTCCCGAGGCCACGCCCGGCAGCCAGAACCTCCCCAAGCCGTCTCTCGATCTCTCGAGCCCGGAGGTGCAGCTCGTGCCGCGATTCGAGCAGGCCGCCGACATGCGGCTCGACGCCCGGCAACTCGGCTACATCGTCGACTGCTTCGTCGACGGCGGCTACGCCACCGACTACTTCCTCGACAACGACCGAATCGATCTCGTGATCAAGGGAGACGACCGCTTCGTGCAACGCACGCAGGACATCCGCTCCCTACCGGTGGTCACGCCCGGCGGCCAGCTCGTGCCGCTCGAGAGCGTCGCCGAGATCCGCGAATTTTCCAGCGGGCCCGAGCAGATCCTGCACCGCGAGCGGGAACGGGCGATCACCGTGCAGGTCTCCCCTCCCCCGAAAATGCCGCTGGAGGAGGCCCAGGAGCGGATCGAGCGGCTCATCGTCAAGCCGCTCGAGGCGGCGGGGGCGCTCGACGGCGGCTACCGGATCTCGCTCGGCGGCACCGCCGACAAGCTCGTCGCCACCTGGAAGTCGCTGTGGTTCAACCTCGTGCTCGCGGGCGTGATCACCTACCTGCTGATGGCGGCACTCTTTGAGTCGTGGATCTATCCGGGGGTGGTGATCGCGTCGGTGCCGCTGGGCAGCGTGGGGGGCCTGCTCGGACTCTGGCTCCTCAACTGGTTCGGCGCGCGGTTTGGCGTCTTCCAGCCGCTCGACGTGCTCACGATGCTTGGCTTCGTGATCCTGATCGGCACGGTGGTCAACAACCCAATCCTGATCGTGGAACGGGCCTTGCAACTCGTGCGGGACGGCGGTGCGGAGCCGACCGCGGCGATTCTCGAGGCGGTCAGCAGCCGGGTGCGGCCGATTTTCATGACCACGCTCACAACGGTGCTCGGGCTCCTGCCCCTCGTGCTCTTCCCGGGAGCCGGCAGCGAACTCTACCGTGGCCTCGGTGCGGTGCTTCTGGGGGGCATGCTCTTCTCGACGCTCGTCACCCTCGTGCTCGTGCCGGCCCTGCTCAGCCTCTGCTTCCGCCTCTTCGGCGCGGGGGCGGCGCAGGATCAGGCAACGCGGCGCGACGCCGTCACGCCGGCGGCGACTGCTGCGGCTGGTGCGGGCACGTAATCGGCGATGGTGGCCTTGCGCATCATCATCCAGTAGCCCACCGACATGCCCGGCCAGAGGGCCGCATTGCGGCCGCGGGCGTCGACATACCAGCTCGTGCAGGGTAGCTGCCAGGTCGAGCCGGGCTTGTCGCGCCAGACCGTCCGCTCGAATCGCCTCTGCAGGTCGTCGTTGAACGCCCGCTGCACCTCCGCCCGCACCTCGACGGCCGGGAGTCGGCCGCGATCGAGCCAGGTGAGGCACTGCATGACATACCGCACCTGGGCTTCGATCATGAACACGATCGAGTTGTGGCCAAGGCCGGAGTTGGGCCCCATCAGCGTGAAGTAGTTTGGGTAGCCGGCCACCGCCACGCCACGATACCCCTCCGGTCCGTCCCGCCAGTCGTCGGCCAGCCGACGGCCGCCCCGGCCGCGAACGTCCACCGTGGCGGCCGGATTGAAGGTGTCGAATCCGGTGGCGTGGATGATCACGTCGCAGGGATGCTCTCGGCCGTCGGCAGTGACGATCGACCGCGGCCGGATTTCGTGGATCGCATCGGTTACGAGCGTCACGTTGGGGCGGGTCATCGTCGCGTAGAAGTCGTCGGAGAGCAGCACCCGCTTGCAGCCCAGGGTGTAGAAGGGATTGAGCTTGAGCCGCAGGGTGGGATCCTTGATCTCACGTTCCTTGAAGGCCGCCGACAGTTTCTGGCCGCGGCCCATGAGCTTCGGCTTGTAGGCCAGCCCCAGGCCGACGACCTCGGCTCGCCAATACTGCAAGGCCCGCCACACGCGGAGCACTCCTGGAACTCGCGCGAACACTCCGCGGGCGGCCGCCGTGATCTGCCGATCGCGGCGGGGCAGCACCCACGGCGGCGAACGCTGAAACACCGCCAGGGCTCCGACCGTTGGTGCGATCTCGGGGATGATCTGGATCGCGCTGGCTCCACTGCCGATCACGGCGACACGCTTGCCGGCGAGTTCGACGTCGTGCCGCCAGCGGGACGAGTGGAACGCTGGCCCCTCGAACGAGCCGAGCCCCGGTAGGTTCGGCATCTTCGGCACGTGCAGCGCCCCGACGGCCGACACCACGACGCGGGCCGTGAACCGCCGGCCATCGCGGGCCGTGAGCCGCCACCTCACCGCCGACTCGTCCCACTCGATCCGCTCGATCGGCGTCTCGTAGCGGATCAGACGATCCACACCACGTCTCGCAGCCACCTGCTTGAGGTAGTCGAGGATCTCTCGCTGCGGCGCGTAGGTCCGCGACCAGTTCGGGTTTTGCTCAAACGAATACGAATAGAGGTGCGACGGCACGTCGCAGCCGCACCCAGGATAGGTGTTGTCGCGCCAGGTGCCGCCGAGCGCCGCGGCCTTTTCGAAGATGACAACATCGCGGCGGCCCGCCTCGAGCAGCTTGATGGCCATGCAGATCCCGGCAAACCCGGCGCCGAGGATGGCGACGCCGAGATCGTCTGCGTCGGTCGCGGGCCCTGTCCATCCGCGGGTAGCAGTCGAGTCGTCCATAAAGGGGAAAAATGACGGATTACGGCAGGAGGGGCAAGGCCGGTGTGAAGCCGACAACGGCCTTGTCCGGCACGGCGAGCCCGCGGAGCCCGCTGGAGGTCGCTGGAGGTCGGTCACGCGGCCGCGCGGAGCATCCACACCGCCAGGATCGCCCGGGCCGTCCAGGCGATCGTGCGCAGCCAGTTGCCCCGCACGAGCGCGGCGACGAGCGGCGGGGAGTGCTCTCCAGCGGCCAGCCGGCCGTGCAGCGGCACCTGCACGAGAAACGTCGAGAGCCAGATCGACGCCACCAGCGCGAGCCCCAGGAAGGCAGGACCGCGGCCGATGCCCGCCGGCGGCCAGACCGCCACGATCGACGCCGTGACGAGTTCGACGAGCATGAATGGCAGCACGACGGGTGTGGTCCGTCGCTGGTGCTCCACCGCATAGTCCCGCGACCGCTCGTTTCCCACCGCCGCGAACAGCGGATAGTGCACGGCCTGCACAAACCAGATCAGCCCACACATGGCTCCCGACGCCACCGCCTGCGCGGTGAGCACGAGTTCGGCAACCGTCACTCCGGCAGTTGACTGATCAGCCATGCGGGCCGGGGGCCGGCGAGCGGTGCGTCCGCCAGGCGTGCAGGAGGATCAGGCCAAAGGGAATCCACCACAGCAGGTCATTGGTGGGCAGCGTCCAGCCAAACTCCAGCGGAACCTCCCCGCGGAGCACGCCCATCAGATAGCCGAGTGGTCCGAAGATCTTCCCCAGGAAGCCCACGAGCACGATCGGCCAGTGCCGCACGGGATCCGCGGCGGCGGCAAGGTAGCCGATGCCATACACGCCCACGATCATGCCGACGCACTGCCAGATGAACGGATAGTTTGGATGGGCGAGGCCGGTCAGATCGAACAGCCAGCCCGGCAGGAGCACGGTGAGCGCCCCCCAGGCGAGGTTGTAGACACCCGCAGCGACGAGCCAGCGGGACATCCAAAGCGGCTGCGGGGCAGAGTCTACGGCAGTGGCCATGCGTGGGATCCGTCGCGGGGAACGGCGGGGCGGCCGTCTTGAACCGCGAACCGTTACGGGAAGGCTTGTGGAGAAGAATAGACGACCCCGCAGAGACGACGAGCGGATCGACCCTCACTCGCCGATGTCTTCGGCCCAGAGCTGCGGATTCCTCCGCATGAACTCCCTCATGAGTTCGATGCAGCGTTCATCCTGGACGACCGTGAGCTGCACGCCGCGTTCGGCGAGCAACTTCTCCTCTCCCATAAACGAGCGATTCTCGCCGATCACAACCCGCGGAATGCCATAGAGCAGGATCGCCCCGCTGCACATCGGGCAGGGCGATAGCGTGGTGTAGAGCGTGCACTCCCTGTAAAACGGGGCCGGTCGGCGGCCCGCCCGCTCGAGGGCGTCCATCTCGCCGTGAAGGATCGTGCTCCCCTGCTGCACGCGACGATTGTGACCGCGGCCCGCGATCCGGCCGTCGTGAACCACGACCGAGCCGATCGGGATGCCCCCCTCGGAGAGCCCCTGCTCCGCCTCTTCGATCGCCGCCTGCATGAATGCGTCCATGGAGGCGAAGAATACCGGTTTGCTGATGCAGGAGTCCATCGTCGGTGCTGCCCTCCGGGCCGCGGCAGCGGTCTTGAGCGCTGGGCCCCGCGGCTGTATCGTCCCGCCCCTTCCCCGGAGACCGCCCCCATGACGACCCGCCTTCGTCGGGCTCTGCTCGCGACGCTGATTTTCACCGCCTGGGCGGCCGTCCCCGTGGTGGCTGCCGAGGCGCCCCCTGCCGCCACGATGGAGGGCCACCCTGCCCTGCCCCGGGCGCCCCGCCACACGATGACGAAACAGGGCCGCCAGGGCGATCCGGTCAACATCGCCTTCGTCGGCACCGAGGAAGAGCTCCACCGCGCACTCGCGGCGGCCCGCTGGTACGCCGCCGACCCGATCACGCTGAAAACGTCGCTACGGATCGCGGCCGACGTGGTGCTCAAGAAGCCCTATGCCGACGCCCCGGTGAGCGACCTTTACCTCTGGGGCCGGCGTCACGACCTGGCGTTCGAGCAGCCGGTAGGCGATAGCCCGAAGCAGCGGCACCACGTCCGCTTCTGGCGGTCGCACGAGGTCGACGTAAACGACGAGCCGCTCTGGCTCGGTGCCGCCACATTTGATGAG
>QWQL01000083.1 GCA_003670825.1 Planctomycetota bacterium | reverse complement strand
CCTGCACCACGCGGCTGGATGCACGCAGCTCAAAAACCTGCGGCTACGGTGTGGCGCGGCTGGATGTGTAGGTGCGGGTTTCCTACCTGCACCATGCGGCTGGTGGCGCGCAGGTAGAAAACCTGCGGCTACGGGAGCACCATGCGGCTGGATGCACGCAGCTCAAAAACCTGCGGCTACGGTGTGCTGCGACTGGCTGCCCGCAGGGCAAACCCCTGCGGCAACGAGCGCATCGTCAGCGGATGATGTCGAGCGATTGGATCGGCCCGATTACGTCGCCCGCCTCGGTCGTACCCGCGTGGGCAATGCCGAGCCGCTGGATGCGGATGCGACCTCCCGGGGCGACGGCGTCTCCAGCCTGCCCATCGGCTCCGATCCGCACCCGCTGCGGCGGCGTGGCCGTGGCCTGCGGCTGGCCGGTGGCAGTGAACGACACGGCCTCGTAGACGAGGGCCTCACCCGCCTGGGGGTCGACCATGTCGAACACGAGGCACCGGTACGCCAGGCTGCCCGTCCGGCGGGGCAGCTTCAGCCAGATGATCAGGCGATCGCCGGCCGTGAGTGAAGTGAGGTCGACCTGGGCGACACCGCCCACAGGCGGCTTGAAGTCGAGGTCGTGCGCCACGGGAGCGGCGTCGGCGATCGGTTCCGCGACCGGGAGCGCCGGTGCAGCCGCTGCGGCAGCATCGCTCGTGATCGCCTTCGGAGCGGCCTCGGGCCCGCCCGCAGGCAGCAGCGGCGCGCTGGGCAGGAGCGAGGTGGCCCCCGCATGCCCGTCGGGCTCCGCGGTGGCATCTGCCGCCGGGATGTCGCTAGCGTTGAGGACTTCGAACCCCCGGCTGGCGAGGCGGCTGAGGTCGCCCGTGAGGGCAAAGCCCCCGGCGACGATGCCGAGCGCCATGCAGCGGGCGAGGATGTTCGACATGGGCAGCGGCAGGCCGAAGACGAGAACGGTCGGGCCAACGATGACCCTGCTGCCCAACTATGCCCGACCCCCCGGGCGCGGCCGCGGCTGACCACGAAAATCCCCCGTGGCAGCGTGGCGGTTGTGACGGTCGCGCGGGATCAGAGCGCCGCGAGGGCCTCGAGCACCCGCTCGGCGTGCCCGTCCGGCTTGACGGCCTTGAAGACCTTTGCCACCCGGCCTTCCGCGTCGATCACGAAGGTGCTCCGTGCAATCCCCAGCGACTTCTTGCCATACAGGTTCTTTTCCCGCCAGGCGCCATACGCTTCCGCCACGGTGTGGTCTGGATCGCACACCAGCGTGAACGGCAGGTTGTATTTCGTTCGGAAGGCGGCATGGCTTTCCGGGCCGTCGGGGCTGATACCGAGCACCACCGCCTCGTGCCTGGCGAGCTTCAGCTTCGCGTCGCGGAAGCCGCAGGCCTCCTTCGTGCAGCCCGGGGTGTCGTCCTTGGGGTAGAAATAGAGCACGACGGGCCTGCCCCTGAGGCTCGAGAGTGTGAGCTTCGTGCCGTCGTCGGTGACGAGCGTGAAATCGGGCGCCTTGGCTCCCGCCGCGATCCAATCGGCCATGGAAACAACTCCGTGAGGCATGAAGATCAACACCACGTGCCGGAGACGGGGCGACCCGGGGAGCCCGTCGCGGCCGCCGGAGACGGCCGGCCGCACCATCCTCCCGCCGCTCCCGATGGCTCGTCAACCATGAGATGCGAGGGCGTGCGGGCGGCACTGCTCACCCCGCCCGGCCGCGGGGCACTGGCCGTCGTAGCGCTGGCCGGCCGCAAGGCCGATGCGGTCGTCGACAGCCTGTTCGCCGCCCGTGGCGGGATCGCGATCGCGGCCAGACCAGACGGGGCGCTCGCCTTCGGAACCTGGCGGCCCACGGGGGAGGAGGTGATCGTCGTTCGCCATGCCGGCGAGCGGCTGGAGATCCAGTGTCACGGCGGCATCGCGGCTCCCGCGGCCGTGCTCGCGTCGCTGGAGGCGGCGGGCGTGCGGATCGTGCCGTGGCAGGAATGGCTCGGAGACGAGGGGGGCGACTCCTGCGCCGCCCTGGCCCTGCAGCACCTGCCTCAGGCTCGGGGGCCCAAAGCAGCGCGAATCCTTGCCCGGCAGGCGGCCGGGGCCCTCGATCTGGAAATCGGTCGTATTGCCGGGGTGATGGCCGGCGGCGACGCGGATGCCGGCACGCGGGCAGCCAACCGTCTGCGTGCGGCCGCACGCGTGGGGCTCAGGCTGACGTGCCCCTGGCGGATCGTGCTCGCCGGAGAGGTCAACGCCGGGAAGAGCAGCCTGATGAACGCACTGGTCGGTCACGGCCGCAGCATCGTCTCTCCGCTCGAGGGCACCACCCGAGACATCGTCACGGCGCGAACGGTGCTCGACGGCTGGGAGGTCGAGATCGTAGACGTCGCCGGCACCCGGGGAGACGCGACCGCCGTTTCGACCATCGAGCGGGCGGGAATCGAACGGGCGCTGGCCGAGCGGGCGCTGGCCGATCTCGTGCTCCGCGTGATTCCCGCCGATGCGGCGGCCGGCGGTGGTGGGCCTGCCGCAGGGCACGAACTGCTCGTGCTCACGAAGGCTGACCTGGCGACCGAGGCGACGCTGGCCGCCGCGACGGCGACGGGGGCGATCGTGACCTCAGCCGTCACGGGGGTGGGTGTCGACGCGTTGATCGCCGCGATCGTTGACCGGCTCGTGCCGGAGGAGCGACTCGATCCCGACCTACTGGCCGGGGCCGTGCCGTTCACGCGGCGACAGCTCGACGCGATCGAAACCCTGGTCGGGCCGCCAAGAGGCGGTGCAGGTGAGCAGCCGTAGACGCAGGGGGGAAAATACCTGCGGTGCCGTGCAACCAAGCCCCGACAGCCTCATGCCGGCGGAAAACCTGCCCCGACGAGGCGGTGCGGTGAAACGGAACCGAGTCTCGGCTCAGACTTCCGCCTCGCCCTCGGCCTCTTCCCGCTCCTTCGACCAGCCGACCCGCTTCTTCGAGAGGCCGATCTTCCGTTCTTCGGTGTCGACACGCAGGATCTTCACCTCGAGCGGATCGCCGACCTTCACGATTTCCTCGGCATTCTCCACCTTCTCTTCGGAGAGTTCCGAGATGTGGAGCAGCCCCTCGAGGCCGTCCTCCAGGCCGACGAAGACGCCGAAGTTGGTGATCTTCGTGACGGTGCCCTTCACCACGTCGCTCGGCTTGTACCGCTTGGGGATGTCGGTGGTCCACGGGTCGTCGGCCATCTGCTTCAGCCCCAGGGCGATCCGCCGCCGCTGCTGGTCGACCGACAGCACCTTGCACTCCACCTCGTGGCCCTTCTCCAGCATCTCGCTGGGATGGGTCACCTTCCGCGTCCATGACATGTCGGTGACATGGAGCAGGCCGTCGATGCCGTCGTTGATCTCGATGAAGGCGCCGTAGTTGGTGAGGTTTCGCACCACGCCCTTGACGATCGCCCCCGGTGGGTAGTCGGCGGCCACCTTTTCCCAGGGATTCTGCTGGGTCTGCTTCATGCCCAGCGAGATTTCCTGCTTTTCCTTGTTGATGGCCAGCACCACTACCTCGACCTCGTCGCCCGGCTTCACGAGTTCGCTCGGATGGCTGACCCGCTTCGTCCAGCTCATCTCGCTGATGTGCACGAGCCCCTCGACGCCGTCTTCGAGTTTGACAAACGCCCCGTAGCTCATCACGTTGACGACCGAGCCCTGGCAGACCGTGCCCACCGGGTACTTGTCGGCGACCTTGGCCCACGGGCTGGCCGTCCGCTGCTTCATGCCGAGCGCGATCTTCTCGCGGTCGCGGTCGATGTGCAGCACCTGCACCTCGATCTCCTGGTCGATCTGCACCATCTCGCTCGGATGGCCGATCCGCGCCCAGCTCATGTCGGTGATGTGGAGCAGACCGTCGATGCCGCCGAGGTCTACGAACGCACCGAAGTCGGCGATATTCTTGACCACGCCGCGGCGGATCTGGCCGACCTCGAGCGTTTCCATGAGCTGCTTCTTCCGCTCGGCCCGTTCCTGCTCGATGAGGGCCCGGCGGGAGACGACGATGTTTCGGCGGGCCTCGTCGATCTTCAGCACGAGGCACTGGATGCACCGGCCGCAGTAGTCGCCGATGTCGGCCGGCCGGCGGATGTCGACCTGGCTGGCCGGCAGGAACACGTTGACGCCCGAGATGTCGACGAGCAGGCCGCCCTTGATCTTCCGGGTCACAAAACCCGTGACCACGTCGTTCTCGTGGACGCTCTCCATCACCCGGAGCCAGTCCTCGATCCGCCGCGCCTTCCGCTTCGAGAGCGTGATCAGGCCCCGCTGCTCCTCGAGCGAGCCGTCCTCGAACTCCTCGAGCAGCACCTTGACGGTGTCGCCGATCTGCGGCGGGGGCTCTGTCTCGTCCCACTCGTTCCGCGGAATGTGGCCTTCGCTTTTGTAGCCCACGTCGACGAGCACGAACTCGTCGTCGACTCTCAGGATTTTCCCCAGGAGCACGGAGTTGACGGCGAGCGTGGAGGTGCCGACCGAATATTCGCCGTCGACGGCACCCGCCATGGCGAGTTCAAGTTCCTGATCGAGTTCGTCGCCTAGTTCCAGTTCGCGGATGAGGTTGCGGTTGACCATGCGTGGGGGGGGTTTCGGGGAAAAACGGGGTTGGGGAAGAAAAAATGACGCGGGCCACGAGGATTCGAGCCGCGCAGCATAACAGGGGCTTCCCCAGGGAACAATCGAGCCTGATTCCCCCGCCGCCGCAGGTTCCCTGACCGATCGGGCCCCCAGGTGTGCTGGACACCGCCCCGGCGGCGGGCCGATCCTTCCGACGGTGGGAGGCCGCAGCATGATCACGTCCACTCCGCGCACCGCGACCGCCGGGCTGTTTGCCGCGGCCAACCGCCTCGTGTTCGCGGCCACGGCCCTGATGGTGCCGGCGGTGTCGTCGGGCCAGTTTCTGGAGGCTGACGGGGGAACGTCGGCCATCACCCTGGGCGACGCCCGGACGCAGAACTACCGCGTGGGTATCGTCGTCACCGCTGAGGGGGGACCATGCAGTGGGATCTACGCCACGCTGCCCGTGCCCAACGACTGGCCCGAGCAGAAGGTCCGGATCGTCAGCGAGGAGACCTCCCCCCACGTGAAATCGCTCCGCTACCGGGTGCTGCCGGGCGAGATTAAGCAGATGATCGTCGAGATTCCCAGCCTGCCCGCCGGGCAGCAGGCGAAGGCCGTGGTGACCTTCGAACTGGAGCGATCGGCGATCCTCGCCCCGATCGACACCGCCGGCTTGGAAGCCCCCTCCAAGCCGGACCGCAGCCTGCGGGCCCACCTTGCTCCGAGCCCGTACGTCGAATCCCGCGACCCCAGGATCGTGCGACTGGCCAAGGAGACGGGCGCTGGGCTCGCGGGCTGGAAGAAGGCCGAGGCGATCTACGACACCGTCCGCGACAAGGTCGAATACCGCAACGGCGAGCTGAAAGGCGCCCGCCGCGCACTGGCCGACGGCTGGGGCGACTGTGAGGAGCTGACGTGCCTGTTCATCGCCATGTGCCGGGCCGAGGGCATCCCCGCGCGAACGGTCTGGGTCGAGGGGCACTGCTACCCGGAGTTTCACCTTGTCGACGCCGCGGGCGCCGGCCACTGGTATCCGTGTCAGGCCGCCGGCACGCGGGCCTTCGGCGGAATGCCCGATCAGCTCCCGATCCTCCAGAAGGGCGATTCCTTCCGTGATCCGGACCGCCCCAGCAAGCAACTCCGCTACGTGTCGGAGTTCATCAAGGGCGCGGCCGTCGAAGGGGGCGGCTCGCCCCGGGTGACGTGGATCCGCGAGGGTGCGTGATCGAAAAGGGGTGGCCTCTTGGCTCCGGCTACTCCACGCCAGCGCCGATAAAGCTCGGCTCTTCGCCGATCGGACGGCCGAACTGGTCGCGCTGCACGGGGGTAAACCACCGCGGCACGATCGGCAGGCCGGCGTCTTTCCAGGCTGCTTCGAGCCGGTCGCCCGCGAGTTTCACGATCTTCTCGCGGCCCCGACCCACGAGCGTGGCCCGGTCGGCCCAGGGCGTTACCGGGCCTTCGAAGCCCGCCGCCTTCGCATGCGTGAGCACATCGGCCAGGCTGATCGTACCCGTGTCGCCAGGCATCAGCCGGTGGGCATGGGTGAGTTCGGCAGCCGGGACGTCACCGGGGGCGTCGGAGAGCCGCACCTCGACGAGCCGGCCCTTCGGCACCTTGGCGATGAGTTCCAGAGGCTCACCCGTCACGTGCAGGGCCCAGGCGTCGGCCACCGCGCCGATCCGCTCATGGGCCACCATCACGAGGCCGAGCAGGCCCTCGAAGGTGTGGATGAACTGATTCGCCTTCCCCTCGCGGGCCTCGGCCTCGGGCCGGAACGTGAGCCCGAGCATGATGTCGTGCTGGGCGAGCAGTTCGCCGATGTCGTGCAGTCGCGACCGGTAGAGCTCGAAGAAATCCTTGAACGAGTGCTCGTCCGACGCCGGGGCGACGGTCGCCACCGCCCGCATTGCCTCCGTGGCTGCCGCGAGTTCGAGCCGCCGGGGCAGGGCGGCGAGTTCCTCTTTGAACACGGCGTCGTCGGCAGCGAGCTGCACGGGCAGGTGGAAGCAGCCGCTCTTCAGTCGGGCGCTCACCATCAGCCGGCGGGCATGGGGCACACCGAAGGCGTCGGCCTGCTGCTGGAAGTCGAGGATGTCGATGTCCATGGCGTCGAAGCCGAAGGACAGGGCGAGTTCGATGAGTTCGCTGGGGCGCCCGGAAAGAGGCAGGCCGACCGTGCTGAGGTTGCGGAACATGCGGAACAAAACTCCCGATGTGGGCTCCCAGGCTCCCGTTGTGGGCTCCCAGTTGGAATGACGTGGACGGGGGAGTATGACTGACACCGCCCGCATTTGGAAGAACCTCGGCTGATGTCCATCCTCGAAGCCATCGTGCTCGGTGTCGTGCAGGGACTCACGGAGTTTCTGCCGGTTTCCAGCACCGCCCACCTGCGGATCGTGCCTGCCCTGCTGGGCTGGAACGACCCCGGGGCGGCCTATTCCGCCGTTCTTCAGACCGGCACGCTGGCGGCCGTCTGCCTGGCCCTGCGGCATGACATCGCGGCCCTGCTGGGAGGCTGTCTCGCAGCGGTCCGCTCCGGCCGCCCCTACGGCACGCCGGAATCGCGACTGTCGCTGCTGATCGTGCTGGGCACGGTGCCGATCGTGGCCGCCGGCCTGGCGTTCAAGGATCTGATCCGCGGCGAGGCCCGGCGGCTGGACGTGGTGACGGCGGCGCTCGTGGCCGCCACCGCCCTGATGGCGATCGCCGAACTCGCGAGCCTCCGGCGGCAGCGGCGGACCGGCCGGCCCGGGCGTCATGGGCTCGCCGAGGTCCGATTCGGTGACGGCCTCGTGATGGGACTGGCACAGTGCCTGGCCCTGGTGCCCGGCACATCGCGGAGCGGCGTCACGATCTCAACCGGCATGCTCGCGGGGCTTGACCGTCCGACGGCAGCGCGGTTTTCCTTTCTGCTGTCGCTGCCGGCAGTGGCGGCGGCCGCGATCCTCGAAGCCTGGCAGCAGCGGGAGGAGATCCTCGGCAGCGGGCCCCAGGTGACGGCCCTGATCGTGGGCACGGTGGTGGCTGGCATCGTTGGCTACGCCTCGGTTCGCTGGCTCCTCCGGATGCTCACGGGCCACACCCTCTGGCCGTTCATCATCTATCGCCTCGGTCTGGCCGCCCTGCTCACCTGGTCGCTCGCGGCTGGCTGGGTGGCCGCTCCCGCGGTCTGAAGCGGGTTCTGTTGACGTGCCTCGCCGGCTCCCGCTGAGAGCGACCAACGCGGCCTCCGCCGACATGCTCGCCAGGGAGCACAGCTGGTTTTCCATCGATGCTTTTCGTCCGGATCACGCTCCTCGACCGCGATCTGCCGAGCTAATTTCAGGCTCTCGAGCACTTGCTCAGATACTGTGCCCGGCCCCCGTTTGCACTTGAGCGGCTGTCCGTGATCCGCGGCCCAGACGGCCGAGGAGTTTCCGCTCGAGTGCCCAGCGTGTGGCGGCGACATGCCGGCTGATCGCGGGCATGCTCCTGGCCCGCCGTCGCAAGTAGGCCGGGCTTCAGTTTCTCACCGATGGTATATTCATCCGAGTGCCGAGCGGCAGCATGGCCACTGTTCACGGCACCCCCCAACGGAGCCCGCCGCCGATGGACGATCGCAAACTACTCGAGCGGATTGTCGCGGATCCAAGCATCTTCGGCGGCAAGCCCGTGATCCGCGGCCGGCGGCTTGCGGTGGAGCATGTGCTGGGAATGTTGGCAGCCGGTGACGATACGGCGGTGATTCTCGAGAACTATCCCTGGCTCGAGCCCGACGACGTCCGCGCCTGCCTGGTATTCGCTCGTCGGCTCGTCGGCCACGAGCGGTGGGAGCAGTTTCCCGTCGCCTCGGCGCCATGAGACTGCTCCTCGACACCTGTCTGTCGGGAAAAGCAGCCACGGTGCTCCGCGACATCGGACACGACGTCGTCTGGGTCGGCGACTGGCCTGCCGATCCTGGTGACGCCGCGATCCTGGCGTGGGCCCGGGATGAGAATCGCATCCTGGTCACGCTCGACAAGGATTTTGGCGAACTCGCAGTCGTTCGTGGTGAGCCGCACTGCGGCATCGTCAGGTTGGTTGACTGTTCCGTCACCCGGCAGGCCGCCGTGTGCGAACTCGTGCTAGCCCGACATGGCGAATCACTGGTCGCTGGCGGAATCGTTACGGCTGAACCGGGGCGTCTACGCATCCGTCCTGCGACTGAGGACTAGCCCAACGCGACGGCTCTCAGGGATTCGAGACTCGTCATTGATAATGGACTATTTCGCCCCACCCAACGGTCGCAAGTGGAGCGATTCGCTCCAGCACTCCCCGGCGGCGGCAGTGGCGGCGCGGACATAAATAGTGTTTCGGGAACCGGCGGATCAGGGATAGGTGGCAGCGGCGAGCGCGATGAGCTTCGGCGTCGCGGTCACCAACACGTACACGGGCGGCAGCCTGTTGGGTTACAACCGCGTGGATCTCACCAGCGGCAGCCGGTTCATGGTGGGTAGCCAGATATGGGAGATCGACTACGCCTATGTCTATGACACGGCCACCCCCGGCTCGACGGTCCGCCCGCTCAACTTCCAGGGCAGCCACCTGCCGGGAACGGGCTCGCAGACCTTCGTGACAATCACCGCCGTCCCCGAGCCGGCCACGCTCGCCCTCCTCGCCGCCGCCGCGGGCCACAAACGACGCCGATCTGTTTATTTGATTCGATTCGTTCAATCTGATTGAGTTCTGCGTTCGCCTG
>QWQL01000023.1 GCA_003670825.1 Planctomycetota bacterium | reverse complement strand
TGGGAGGCGATGCAGTCGCTCGAGCGTCCCCGGAGCCAGCCGCTTCTCGAAGGGCTTGACGACGAGAACGACGACGATGGCATGCTACCCGCGATGACGAGGCAGGATGAGGTGATCGCCGACTACCGCACCGGCGGCCTCTCGCTCACGGCCCATCCGCTCGAGTTCGAGCGCGACCGGCTCGCGGCGCTCGGCGTGTTTCCGATCGGCGAGGCAGTGGCGGCGGCGGAAGGCCAGCGGATAAAAATCGCCGGTATCGTGCTCACGCGACAGCGGCCTGCCACGGCGAAGGGCCTGATCTTCCTCACGATAGAAGACGAGACCGGCGCGGCGAATATCGTGGTCCGCCCCGACATCTGGGAGGCTGCCACGCATCCCGCCCGCCGCGCGGCGGTACTCGTGGTGCACGGCCGCATTCAGAGGCGCGGCGCCGTGGTGCATGTGCTGGCCACGCATCTCGAAGCCACCGCGCCGGCGCGCACCGGCTGCCGCGACGAGGCTTCCCCCTGCCCTGCTCCACCACTGGCATCGCTCCCGAGAATGTCGCGGGATTTCTGCTAAAACCCCTGCATGAACCAGCTCCACGACGCCGTCGACTCCACGAATCTGCCGCTTGGACCACCGATCCGCGGAAAGGTTCGCGACTGCTACCGCCTGCCCGGCGGCCGGCACGGTGATGCGATGCTGATCGTGAGTACCGATCGGATCAGCGCCTTCGACTGGATCCTGCCGACGCTGATCCCCGACAAGGGCCGCGTGCTCACCGCGATCTCGGCATTCTGGTTTGACCTGTTCTCCCGTGGCTCCGATCCGGTGCCCCACCACCTGATCACGACCGACGTCGACGACATGGACCTGCCGGCGGGCATCGATCGCGGCCCGCTGCGCGGCCGCACGATGCTCGTGAGGCGGGCCGAGGTGATTCCGTTCGAGTGCGTGGTTCGCGGCTGGCTGGCCGGGTCGGCGCTCGCCGAATACCGCGCGAGCGGCACGGTCTGCGGCGAACCGCTGCCCGCGGGTCTCGTCGCCGGCGGCCGGCTGCCCGCCCCAATCTTCACGCCTGCCACGAAGGCCGCAAGCGGCCACGACGAGAACGTCTCCTACGCGGTGATGGCAGAGCGGATCGGCGGCGAGCGTGCCGCGGCGCTCCGCGGCCAGAGCATCGACGTCTATTCCCGCGGCGCGGCCCATGCAGCCGGCCGTGGCATCGTGGTCGCCGACACGAAGTTCGAGTGGGGCCGGATAGCCGACGGCTCACTGATCCTCGTCGACGAGGTGCTCACGCCCGATAGTTCCCGGTTTTGGCCGGCCGCGACGGCGGGATCGGGCCGCGTGCCCGATTCGTTCGACAAGCAGTTCGTCCGTGACTGGCTCGAGGCGAGTGGCTGGGACAAGTCGAGCCCGCCCCCGGAACTCCCTGCCGACGTCGTCGCCAAGACCCGCGACAAGTACCTCGATGCCTGCCGCCTCCTCACCGGCTCCCTCCCAGCCGGCGTGGCCTAGGGCGCATCCAAGTTATGTGTAGCGTCGTCTACGTCAGCGAGGGCGGGTAGGCGAAGGGGGTCGGCGAACGCTCGAGGAGCCTTGGGCGTATCCTCGCCCGGCGACAATCCGAAGGACCGCGCAGCGGCGACTTTTGCCGCCCCCGAGCCGGCGATACACGGAAGTTGAATGCGCTCTAGCGACTCTCAATCACCACACGATCCACCTCCGGATGACCGCCTCCGAGGCCTCCGCCTTCCCCGGCGGTCTGGGCCCGGGCGGTCTCGGCCTGAGATCTGGCTCGACTTCTGGCCTAGGGTCACCCCCGTTTCGAAACTAGAATCCAGGGCTCACTTCCTCCCGCCACGCCATACCCCCCACTTCCCATGCTCCGCTACTCGACCGCCGGTGAATCCCATGGCCCCGCGCTCGTCGCTCTCGTCGACGGCTTCCCGGCTGGGCTCGCGGTCGATCCGGCGGTCATCGACCATGAACTGAAGCGGCGTCAGGGAGGCTACGGCCGCGGCGGCCGCCAGCGGATCGAGACCGACACGGTGACCTTCCTCTCCGGGCTGTGGCGGGGAATAACACTCGGCAGCCCGCTGGCACTCGAGGTGATCAACAAGGACGCCAAGATCGAGCGGCTCGAAGACGTCGATCGTCCGCGTCCGGGCCATGCCGATCTCGCCGGGTCGATCAAGCATCTCGGCAGCGTCCGCGCCGTGCTCGAACGGGCCAGCGCCCGCGAGACGGCGGCCCGCGTCGCCGCCGGCGGCCTGGCCCGCCAGCTGCTCTCTGCGTTTGGCATCGAGGTCGCCGGCTGGGTCACCGAACTCGGTGGCGTGGTGCTCGGCGGCCGCGCCGGGTCGCTGGCCGAGCTTCGTAGCCTCCGCGAGGCGAGCGAGATCTATTCGCTCCACCCCGAACGCGACCCCGAGGTGACGGCGCTGATCGACAAGGTCGGCAAGGAGGGAGACACGCTCGGCGGCGTGGTGGAGGTCCGCGTCGACGGCCTGCCCATCGGCCTCGGCACGCACGCACAGTGGGATCGAAAACTCGACGGCCGGCTGGCGCAGGCGGTGATGGCCGTGCAGGCGATCAAGGGGGTCGAGATCGGGATGGGCTTCGAGGCGGCCCGCCGGCGCGGCTCCGAGGTGCATGACCCGATCGGCTTCGACGAGGCGGCCCGCGGGGGTCCCACGCTTGGATTTACGCGGCCCACCAACAACGCCGGCGGCCTCGAGGCGGGCATCACCAACGGCCAACCGCTCGTCGTCCGCGCAGCGATGAAGCCGATCGCGACCCTCCGCAAGCCGCTGGGCTCGGTCAACCTCCGCACGAAGGAGTCTGAGGAGGCGGCCTACGAGCGGAGCGACGTGTGTGCTGTGAGTGCGGCGAGCGTGATCGTGGAGAGCGTGGTCGCCTTCGAGGTCGCCGCAGCGCTCGTGGACAAGTTCGGGGGCGACAGCGTCGAGGAGATGCAGGCCCGCTGGAACCTCTACCACGAGCTCGCCAGGAAACGCTGAGCGGGGCCCGGCGGAACGGCCCTTTCGGGAGAACAAGGATGTTCATCGAGCGGTCGGCTGGTCGGATCCGGCTGGCCCGGCTGACGTTCGTGATCGTCGCCCTGCTGCCCTGCGCACTGCTGGCCGCCTGGGCCGCGGCGCGCGGATCGGCGGGGCATCGCGAGGCGGTGCGAGTCCGCTGGCAGCAGTCGATCGGCCTGCCGCTGACGATCGGGGCCGTGGAGCATCCGCGGCCCGGGGTGGTGCGGGCGCATTCGTGTGTCATCCGCACCCCGACGGGCCGGACACTCGTCGAGATTCCCACCATCGAGGTCGAGTCGGCGGCCACCGAGGATCGGCTGCGGGTGGACACGGCACGACTCGACCCCCAGGCGGCCCTCGTGCTCGGTGGACTCGTGCGGGAATGGCTCCGGAGCGACGCCCGCCATCCCCGCAACTGCGTGATCGAGGCCGGCGACTTCGCCTGGACGGGCTGCGGCCGGGAGTCTGGGCCGACCGCGTTGCCGGCGGCGGGCCTGCGGATCGAGTGTGTCGCGCAGGGCGAGACGCGGGCGGTCCGCATCGTCTGTCGTCCTGATGGTCAGGAAGGCAGCGGGGCCGGCGACGAGGTGCGGTTGGTCCGCACGCTCGACGCCGGCGACCGCGAGGGCCGCGAGCGATTCGAGGTCGATGGGCGGCTCTCGCATCCGCAGCCGCTGCCCGCGATGGCTGCCGTGGCCGGGTGGTCCGACGGCACTGCCGACGCCGCAGGTTCGTCGGCGACCGTCGCCGGGGAGTTCCACGCCACGCATGACGCGGCCGGCTGGAGTGGCACGGCAACCGGCCGCATCGACGAAATCGACCTCGGCTCGGTGACAAAAATGCTGGACGCCCGCGGGGCGGGAATTGCCTGCGTCGACGCGTCACGGGTGGCGTGGACCGACGGCCGACTCGCTCGTGCAGCGATCGAGTGCAGCTGTGGCCGCGGATGGATCGATGCGCTGCTCTTCGATCGCCTCGTCATCGCCCTGGGGTGCCGGCCGGCACCAGCCGCCCGATCGACGGGCGAGACGGTGCGATCCTTTGATGCGGCGGGATGCGTGCTGAAACTCGAGGGCGACCGGATGACCCTGCAGCCTGCGCTCGGCGACGCGGTCGCCGTTGCCGGGGGGGCGGCCCTGCTGCATGCCCCTTCGGCACCGGTCCCGTTTGATCGGCTCGCCTGGATGCTCTCGCCTCCCGCGGCCACCTTTGTGCCGGCCGATGGCCCCGGCGCGTGGCTGATGTCGGTGCTGCCCGTGAAGCCAGCCGAGGGGGCCGAGGGGTCGGAATCGGGAACACGAACCGAAAACCCCTCGGATGGGGATGGTCGCCGCGGGTTTTGACGCAGTTTTGACGTCCGCCGGACCGGGTTCTGACGGCTTCCGACTGCCCAAATCGCAGTCCTCGCGTCAGAGTATCAAAGCTGTCGATGACACCGCGGCCGCCCGCGGCACAACTGGTCATCGGAGCGCTCTGCTTTACCACCTTCCACGACTCTCCACCACCTTCATTAGGGGCCGCACGATGTCGCCGCACTCCACCGCTTCGGATCGCTTTTTTGATGCTGGGGTTGATGACGGCACCGACGCCAGTGACCAGGGAAACGGCGGCGGCACGGCCGTGGCCGAACTGTGCGACGCATTCGGTCGTTCGGCGATCCACGACCCTCGCGGTGACATGACTACCGGTGGTCCAGCCGCCGAGCCGCGAAATGAGAACGGCGCGGCGCACTGGGCCGATCTCGATTGGCCCTCGGTCATCTGGATTGGCGGCGTTCACTTGGCCGCTCTCTTGGCCCCCTTCTACTTCACCTGGTCTGGCCTGGCGATCTGCCTCGCGCTGTACTGGGTCACCGGAGGCCTCGGCGTCTGTCTGGGTTATCACCGCCTGCTGACGCACGGGAGTTTTCAAACAACGAAGCCAATGCGGTTCCTGTTTGCCTTGCTTGGGGGCGTGTCGGGCGAGGGCTCGGCGATTGATTGGGTCGCCAACCACCGCAAGCACCACGCCTTCAGCGATCAGGATGGCGATCCGCACACGCCCCGCGATGGCGGTTTGTGGGCCCACATGCTCTGGATTTTCCCGCAGCACACGCGAGTGGAGCTTGCAGCACACACCAAGCGGTGGGCGCCCGACCTGGTCAAAGACAAGGGCGTGGTGTTCCTCCACAAAACGTTTCTCGTCTGGCACATTCTCCTCGGCAGTGCGCTGCTCGCCGCGGGCTGGACCTTTTTCGACCGGTTTACCGGTGTCTCCTGGCTCATCTGGGGGCTGGCGGTGCGGATGGTGATCGTGTTTCACATCACGTGGCTCGTGAACTCCGCCAGTCACATGTGGGGTTACCGCAACTACGAAACCACCGACGACTCCCGCAATCTCTGGTGGGTGGGCCTGCTCGCCTTTGGCGAGGGCTGGCACAACAACCACCATGCCTATCAGCGAATGGCCGCCCACGGGCATCGCTGGTGGGAACTCGACCCGACCTACTGGGTGATCCGCGGCCTGGAGTCGGTCGGTCTCGCCTGGGACGTCGTGCACACTCGGCATGGAATCAGCCGGAAGCCCCCCCTGCAGGCCGCCGCAAACCGGGCCTGAGCCGGCCGCGGGTTGCATTTCCCAGGGTCACCGTTAAACTCTCGACCACGAATCCCAAACCCAAACAATCAATGCCGCCCGTGACGGGTGGATGACGGCTGATGTCGCTTACCAAAGAACGCAAAAACGAGCTGATTGGTGCCCACCGGCGGGGAACCGCTGACACCGGTTCAGCCGAGATCCAGATCGCCCTACTGACTGGGCGGATCTCGCATCTGACGGACCACTTCAAGAAGCACTCCAAAGACTTCGCCAGCCGGCGGGGTCTGCTCATGATGGTGAGCCGTCGTCGCAGGCTTCTCGATTACCTCAAGCGGGTGGCCCCGCAGCGGTATCTAGACATCATCCGCCGCCTGGAGATCCGCAAGTAGCGGACGGCCTCGGCACGTGCCGGGTCGACTTCGGCTGGCGTTGATTGGTCGGACGTCCCGGCGGACCCCGCAAGTGGTTCCGCGGTTCGGACGTTCGTCGGGAGGGATTCGCCCGGGCGCTCCGTTGCGTCCGGCAAGAGCAACGAAGGCACATTCGCACTTGGTCGACCTGGTGGTCGCGAGGCGGATGCGAAGGGAAGGACAAATACCAGTGTTGAAGCAACGCGTTGAGCGACAGATCGGTGACGGTACCCTGGCGATCGAGACGGGTTTCCTGGCCAAGCAGGCGGCGGGCAGCGTGCTCGTGACCTACGGCGAGACGGTCGTGCTTGTGGCCTCGGCCACCGGAGCACCCCGCGCCGGCATCGATTTCTTTCCGCTGACCTGCGACTACCGAGAGCGGGTCGCTGCGGCCGGCAAGTTTCCTGGCGGCTTCCTCAAGCGGGAAGGCCGGCCCACGCTCAAAGAGACGCTGACGTCACGGCTGATGGACCGACCGATCCGCCCGCTCTTTCCAGAGGGCTTCTTCGACGAGGTCCAGGTGCAGGCCAACGTGCTCGCGAGCGACCGGCAAAACGATCCCGACGTGCTCGCGATGATCGGCGGATCGGCGGCCCTGTGCATTTCACCGCTGCCCTTTCAGGGTCCGATCGGGAGCGTGCGTATCGCCCAGATCGACGGCCGGTTCGTGCCGTTTCCGACGATCGACCAGCTCGAAGAGAGTGATCTCGACCTCATCGTCTCCGGCAGTCCGACCGCGGTGCTCATGATCGAGGGCTTCGCCCGCGAGATGCCCGAGGACCGGATGTTCCAGGCGCTGGAGGAAGCCCATCGCGTCATTCGCGTGATCTGCGAAATGCAGGAGGAGCTCGTCCGCAAGGCGGGCAAGCCGAAGAAGGAATACGTGCTCGCCGACTACTCGGCCCTCCGCGATCGCCTGACTCGTGACTACCTCGGCGAGCTGAAGGCCGCCAAGGCGATCATGGTCAAGCAGGATCGCGGCCAGGCCGTGAAGGCGTTGAAGGAGAAGGCGAAGGCTGCCGTAGCCCCCACGGAGCCGGCCTTCGGGTTCAAGCCGGGGGCGGCCGGCGGCACCAGCGATGCCGACTTCTCCTACGTCTGGCACGGGCTGGAGGAGCGGGCGGTCCGCGAACTGATCCTGGAGGGCAAGCGGCCTGACGGCCGCGACCACACGTCGCTGCGGCAACTCCACTGCGAAGTCGACCTGCTCCCGCGGGTGCATGGCTCGGCCCTGTTTCAGCGGGGCGAGACGCAGTCGCTCGTCACCATCACGCTGGGCACTGGCCGGGACGAGCAGCGGGTCGACGGTCTCATCGAGGAGTATTCGAAGAAGTTCATGCTCGACTACTACTTCCCCTCCTACTCCGTAGGCGAGGTGCGTCCGATCCGCGGCCCCGGCCGTCGTGAGCTCGGCCACGGCGCCCTGGCTGAGCGAAGCGTGAAGCCGGTGCTGCCCGATCCGGATGTGTTTCCCTACACGATCCGGGTGATCTCAGACATCCTCGAGTCGAACGGTTCGAGTTCGATGGCGAGTGTCTGTGCCGCGACCCTCGGACTGATGGCGGCGGGCGTGCCGATCACGCACCCGGTCGCCGGGATCTCCGTCGGCCTCGTCAAGCAAAGCGACCAGCATTGGGTGCTCCTCACCGACATCATCGGCGACGAGGATCACTACGGCGATATGGACTTCAAGATCGCCGGCTCGCAGAACGGCATCACGGGCATCCAACTCGACCTCAAGATCAACGGCATCTCGCCGGCGATCATCGAGGCCACGCTGCGGCAGTCCCGCGAGGCCCGTCTCGAAATCCTCAAGACCATGCTCACGGCGATCCGTCGGCCGCGGCCGGAGATTTCGCCCTGGGCGCCGCGGCTTCTGCGGACGCGGATCGACCCCCAGAAGATCGGGCTCCTGATCGGCCCGGGTGGCAAGACCATCCGCGGTATTCAGGAAGCGACGGGGGCCAACATCGACGTCGAGGACGACGGCACGGTCACGGTCGCCAGCCACGACGCTGCAGGGGCGATGGCGGCCATGGCCCAGATCGAGGGTCTCACCGCATCGATTCAGGTCGGTCGGATCTACGAGGGTCGGGTCACGAGTATCAAGGATTTCGGTGCCTTCATCGAACTGGTGCCTGGCAAAGACGGCCTCTGCCACGTCAGCGAACTCTCTGACGATTTCGTGAAGAGTGTGGCCGATTTCTGCCGCATCGGCGACGTCATGCGGGTGAAGGTGATCGCTGTCGACGACCAAGACCGCGTCAAGCTCAGCCGCAAGGCAGTGCTGCGGGAGCAGGCCGAGGCGGCGGGTAACCCGGCGGCGGAGTGAACTTCCACAGAGACTCGTGAGGGCGGATCCGGTCATGTCGTCCGATGACGATTGGGATCACTCGCGGGCCGAAACGTATGCGGAGTTCGCGGCTCTCGTGGGCGGCCTCGCCCACGAGATCCGCAACCCGCTGTCGACGATCCGGCTCAACATGGAACTCCTCGCGGAGGACTTCGAGAGCACCGATCCCGACTCGCCGACGAAGCACCGCGACCGCCGGGCCAAGGCCAAGATCGACCTGGTGCGGCAGGAGTGCGATCGACTGCAGAAGTTGCTTGACGACTTCCTCGACTTCGCCCGCCAGGAGTCGTTGACGCTCGAGCCGGGCAACCTCAACGCCGAACTCGCCCAGTTGCTCGATTTTTTTGCGATCCGAGCGGAGGAGTCGGGGGTCGAGGTCGTGCGGTATCTCGATCCAGAGCTGCCGGCAGTCCGGCTTGATCGCGAGACCTTTCGGTCGGCCGTCCTCAATCTGCTCATCAACGCCGTCCAGGCCATGGAGGCGGGGGGCGAACTCGTCGTGCGGACGCGGCCCTCAGGGCTCGGCGTGCTCCTCGAACTGATCGACACGGGCCCGGGCATGGATCCCGAGACGCTGGGCAAGGTCTTCGGGGCCTTCTACACGACCAAGCAGGGAGGCTCCGGGCTCGGCCTGCCAACCGCCCGGAAAATCGTCGAGGCCCACGGGGGTACGATCGATGTCGAGAGCGCCCCCGGCCGCGGCACCAAGGTCACGATCTGGCTCCCTGCGCCACCGCGGCTGCCCAAGGCGGGGCGGCCCGCGGCCGGGCCGACGGCCTGACGCACCAACCGCAACTGGACGCCCACACCCGGGGCTTCGTACCATCGATCCCATGACGTCTTCCGCAGCACCGCCCCGAGTTCAGGAAACGCCCGCCGAAACGGCGGTGTCGCTGGCTGGCGGTCCCGCGGCCATGCGGTTGCTGGTGATCGACAACGACATCGTGCATGCCCGTACGATGGGCGAGGT
>QWQL01000029.1 GCA_003670825.1 Planctomycetota bacterium | reverse complement strand
CCGCTGCAGGCCGCGCCGCAGGCTGCCGATCGCCGGTCGGCGGGGGGTGTAGTCGCCCGGTCCCGTGCCGTCGACCTCGGCCATGATCGCCTTGGTGAGCCGGTCGAGGAGTTCCGCGGTCGTGAAGGCGTCTTGATCGGCGGGCACCTTGAGTTCGCCGTCGCGAATCCGGTCGAGGGTCACCGGATCGAGCAGCCGGCCAAGCACCCGGTCCTGCCACATCAGCACCACATCGTGAACGGGGTAGTCTTCGCGGTCGGCCGATTCGCTGCCCCAGTGAGACCACCGGGTGGGCATGAGCTGGTTGTAGAGCTCGGGCGGAAACGTGAACGGCTGGGCGGCGAACATCTGCTTCTCGAGCAGGTCGAGGGCTTCCCGCTGCTTCGCCGGCGGCACGATCACGAACGGCGGCTGGGCGTTGGCATCCCCCTTGTGGCTCCGCGAGGTGCCGACGCCGCCGATCAGGCGGGCCGCCAGCGACATCGCCTGCCCGTGGGTCGAGAGCAGCACGCCGAAGGCCTGTCGGACCCGCTCGTAGCCTGGGGCCCGGCCGTCCTTGTCTTCGACCGTCATCCGCTCGGCGATCAGGGGCATCACCTGGGCGACCAGTTCCGCCCGCGCCTTCGCGAACTCCACCGGATCGTTGCCCAGATCGAAGCGGTTGGAGAGCGGATCGGGATCCTGCCATTCCGTATCTTCGTCGGTGGCGAAGGCGAGTGCCGGCTCACCGCTGCGGGTGGCGATCTTCTCCAGTTCGGGGAGTTCGGCCTCGGGAGAACCTGCGGAGAGCGGCTGGTAGCCGTACTCGATGGCCCAGAAGTCGTAGGGACCGAGCCGCGCGGCGTAGTAGTCGCCCTGCGTCCTGCCCTTGGGCATGATGTTGACCGGCACGTAGTCCATCACGCTCGTGCTGCCGCCACTCTGGGAGGTCTTGGTGACGTCGTTGAAGTCGGCCAGTGACTTCAACGAGCTCCCCTTGAAGTTGTGCCGCAGGCCGAGCGTGTGGCCAACCTCGTGCATCGCAACGAGCTTCAGCCCCTGCATCACGAGCCGGTCCTTCTCGGCCTCGGAGAGTCCGCCCGGTGCGGCTGCCGCCAGGGCGGTGGCAGCGAGCGCCGTCTCGCGGGCATGGCCCGCGAAGAGTTGGCACCGGCAGGCCTCGCTCTGCCGTTCCACCCGGCCGCCGCCGGTCAGGGCCGCTACCGACTGCGGCGTGAACGTCTCGTACTCCCGCCGCCAGAACTGCAGGAAGTCACCATCAAAAATGATGTCGGCGTCGAGAATCTGGCCCGTCCGCGGGTTCACGCGGGAAGGGCCCATCGCGAAGCTCTGCCCAGCGGTGATCCAGCGAAAGGTGTTGTAGTTGACGTCTTCGGGATCCCAGTCGGCCGCGTCGGGCTGCTGGCGGACCTCGATGGCGCTGGCGAATCCGGCCTTCTCGAAGGCGTCGTTCCAGGCCTCGATCCCCTCGCGGATCGGCTGCCGGTAGCGAAATGGAACGGTCCGCTCGATCCAGAACACGATCGGCTTCTTCGGCGGCGAGATCGCGGCCGAGGGATCGGCCTTCTCCACCTGCCAGCGGTTGATGTACCGCACAAACCGGTCCTCGTCGACCTTTTGGGAGAAGTCTTTGAGGGCCGTGACGAAGTAGCCGACGCGATCGTCCGCGAGCCGCGGCTTGTACGTGTTTTGCGGCAGCATGCTGATCGAGTAGTGCACGTGGACCGTGGCGCCCCGCGAGTCGGGCACGGTGTCGATCTCGGCGGACCCGCCCGATCCGTAGGTCGCGGCCACCTGGAGTTCGACGTTGTCGGGAAACGACTTGGCACTCGCCCAGGTCGAGCGGTCGGCGGCGAAGGAAAACCCGGGCAGCGACCGTGCGATCTGTGGCAGGTCGGTGAAGAAAATCTTGGCGAGGTCGATCACGTGGCCACCCCCGGGCCCCGTGGTGACGATCGGCACGCTGAACAGCACGCTGTCGGTGTAGGCCAGGCCGACGGCCTTCTCCTCCGGGCTCCCCTTGTCGGCGAAGAAGCGGACGTTCTTGCGGACCACGTGGATGGTGTCGTCAACCTTCCGAAACTGCCACACCCAATCGTCGCCAAAGCCCACGCTCATGCCGCCAAGAATCGAGCGGTCGCCGATCCCCTTCGCGATCGAGATCAGCACGAAGAGTTCCTTGCCGAGCAGCGCGTCGGGGATTTCGGCGAAGACCTTGTCGTCCTTCTTCCACAGCGGGATCAGGCCGTCGATCTTTCGAGCATCTTTGAGAGCCACCGCAAAAGATGGCTTCCCCGACTTCGTCTCCGCGGGGGCCGCGGCGGGAGTCGTCGCAGCCGGCGGGGCGGAACTGGTCGGCGCGGGGGTAGTCGGGGCTGGTGAATCGGCCTTCACCGGCTCCGTCGTGGAGGGCTCCTCGCCGCGGGCCGCGGTCGGAATCGACATCGCGACCATGATCAGGCCGCATGCCACGATGCCCGCCACCTGTTTCCTGCGCCATCCCATCCCGCGCCATACCATGTCGAGCATCAGCACACTCCCCTGAAAGCCGGAAAATCGTCGACGAAACCGCTCGTCGAAGCGTAGCATCGAGCTGCAGGGCAGACCAATTCCAGGTGCGGTGGCAACGCGATGCTCGATTTTCAGTCGCGGGAGTCTGACCTGCGGTCGATCTGCCGGACGTGGCTCGGGCCGAGGGCCGTCGAACTCGAGCAGCTCGATTCCGGCGGGTTCAGCGGTTCGGCGGTGATTCGCGTGCGGGGGCCGGGGGGCGACGGCGGATTCGTCCTGAAGTCGTTTTCCGCGCCGACACCGCGGGCGAGGATCGAATGGATTCATCGCCTGATGCGTCACCTGCGGGCGGCCGGCATTGCTGAGGTGGCGGAGGTGATGATGACTCCCAGCGGCGACACGATCGCCGTCGACGCCACGGGCCGTTCATGGGAACTCGTGCGGTTCGTCGCCGGCTCGGCCACCGATTCGCCCACGCTCCCGCAGTCGCAGGCCGCCTTACACTGCCTCGCCCGGGTGCATGTGGCCGCTGCCACGCTGCCCTGCTCGCCGCTGCACTGGGAGGTGCCCGCCGCCGTGCAGCGGCGGGTTGAACATGCCCAACGGCTGCTGGCGACGCCGTGGTGCGGCCCGCTCCAGGGCATGCCACGGGAGCTCACGCCGCTGCAGCGGGCGGTGTGGGACCTTCGCGACCGCGCCGCGGAGGCCTTCGAGGCCGCGGCTGGTACAGCGGCGGTCCAGCGAGTGGCGGCGGTGCGGCCCAGACCGCTGCCGGTGCAGGCGGTGCTCCGCGATATCTGGTGCGACCACGTGCTCTATGACCCGATCCACCCCGATCGTGTGGCCGGCATGATCGACCTGCATGCTGCGGCGATCGATACGCCGGCCACCGATCTTGCACGACTCGTGGGCAGCTGGCGGCGGGCACTGGGAACCAGCCTCCGCGCTCGCTGGGGCGAGGCACTCGCTGCCTACGAACTGGTGCGGCCGCTGCGGGAGGGAGAGCGAAGCCTCGTGCCATGGCTGCATGCGACGGGCGTCGTGTGCGGCCTCGACAACTGGTTTCGATGGTCGCTGGCGGAGGCTCGGGAGTTTGTGCGGCCTGGGCAGGCTCTGGAGCGGATGGAGCGGCTTCTCGACCAGGTGCCCGAGTGCCTGGATGAGCTGAATACCGCGGCTCCTTCCGGAGTTTGACCGCTGAAAAGTGCAGTCTGTAGACTGCGAGCGTCGAAACCCCATGGACGGGTCGCCGTGCCGCTCCTGCAGGAACGGCCTTTGGGCATCGTCACCCTCCCCGACGGATCGCATGCCGAACCTCGATTGCAGACGCCTTCGGGCGGCGATGTTTCTGATCGTCACGGTCTTGGCGACCGCCGCGGTGTGTGCGGAGGACTTGGCTCCGCGGCTCGGGGCCGGCTCCGGCGAGGTGGCTGATCCGCTCGCTGCCGTCACGGCCGCCCTGGGCGATCCCGTCGCCGTTTCGGCCGCAGTCGAGCCGGGCAGCGGCGGACGCCCCGACCAACTCGCGGTCACGGCCACGCTCGAGGAGGGCTGGCACCTCTACGCGATTTCGCAGAAGCGCGGAGGGCCGATTGCCACGAAGATCACGCTCGCCGCCGACTCGCCGCGGAAGATCACCGGGGCCTTTGTTCCCGATGCCGAGCCCCATACGCGGACGGTGGAAGACGTGCCCGCCTGGAAAGGGCTCGTGATCGAGGAGCATTCCGGCAGGGTCGTCTGGCGGGCGCCGCTGGACTCAGGAGCCGGGGACATCCGCGGGGCCGTGAGCCTGCAACTCTGCCAAGACACGACCTGCCTGCCACCGCAGACGATCCCCTTCACGGTCGTTGCCACGGCTGCACCACCCGCCGTCGCCGTGGCTCCGCTGCCAGGAGCGGCTCCGCCTGCGGCTGCGGCCTTCGTGGAGCACGTTCCCGATCGCACCCATGCCATGCTGCGGGCGGGGTTTCGCCCCGGCGGCGATCCCGCCTCTTCGTCGCTGGTGATCGAGATCGTTCCGGAGGAGGGCTGGCATGTCTATCGCCCGGCAGGCTCGGCGGAGAGCGCGATTGGGCAGGGCAAGCCCACGATCGTGGCCAGCGGCAGCGGCACCAATGCGTCGCTCGCGCGGGTGACCGTGGCCAAGGCCACGCCCACGACCCATGCCGAGCTCGTTGAAGCCGGTGCGGTGGATGGCCCGGTGGTGTTGGACGTGCTGGTGAAGCGATTGGAGGAGGGCGGTGCGGAGGCGACGCTCGAGGCCCTTGTAGGCCTGCAGACCTGCAGCGATCAGACCTGCGATCCGCCGACCGCGGTGAGGCTTCAGCTCACGATCCCCACGAAAGCGGAGCCGGCCGGTCAGATCACCTTCGCCGATGCCCGGTATGGCGAGGCAGCGAAGGGTGTCGTGGCTCTCAGCGACGCACCACCCGCCACCCCCTCGGATGCCGCAGCGGCGGCCGCTGGCATACCCGCGTTGGTAACGGCCCCCGCCACCGCCACGATGCCTTCGACGGCTCTGTCTCCGGCGGCGTCGATCTCGCTGCCGCTTGCCCTGCTGATGGGGCTTGCGGGCGGCCTCCTGCTCAACCTCATGCCCTGCGTGCTCCCCGTGCTGGGCCTCAAGCTGATGTCGTTCGCCCAGCAGTCGGGACGCGATCGCCGCGACGTGTTTGCGATGAATCTCTGGTACTGCGCCGGCGTGTTCGCCGTGTTCTTCGCGCTGGCGACGGCGAGCGTCGCGGCAAATGTGGGTCTTGGCACGGCCAATCTGGCCTGGGGTGAACAGTTCACGTCGGCTGGGTTCAACATCGCGATGATCGGCATCGTGTTTGCATTCGCGCTGTCGTTCTTGGGGATCTGGGAACTGCCGATTCCGGGATTCATCGGCGAGAAGGCGGGCCACGTGCAATCGCAGGAGGGGCCCGTCGGCTCATTTCTCAAGGGCGTGCTGAGCACCGTGCTGGCCACCCCCTGCAGCGGTCCGTTTCTCGGACCGGTCTTCGGCTTCACGCTCACGCAGCCGACACTCGTCACCTACGCGGTGTTCGGGTCGATCGCGACGGGCATGGCGCTGCCCTATGTTTTGGTCGGCCTGATACCGGGGCTGGTGAAGTTTCTGCCGAAGCCGGGCGCGTGGATGGCCACGTTCAAGGAACTGTTGGGGTTCGTGATGCTCGGCACGGTCGTCTACCTGTTCACGTTCTTGAGGCACGACTGGTTCGTGCCGACGCTGGCCATGCTCGTGGGCCTGTGGGCGGCCTGCTGGTGGGTCGGCCGGGCCCAGGAAGCCACGGGTGTCGTCGGATTTGGCCGCTGGGTTCAGGCCGCCGCCACCGCCGCCCTGATTGGGTGGGGGGCCTTCACGCTGCTGGCCCCGGGCGAATCGGTGATCCAGTGGCAGCAGCCCTTCTCGCGGGAGCGGATCGCCGAACTCCGCAAGAGCGGGGCCACGATCATGGTCGACTTTTCGGCCGACTGGTGCCCGACCTGCAAGTTCAACCTCGCGTATGCCATCGAGACCGACCGTGTCCGGGCGGTGGTCGAGAAAAACCGCGTGGTGCCGGTGCTCGCCGACTGGACGGATGGTTCCACCGAGATCAAGCAGGCCCTGGAAGCGCTGCAGAGCCGCTCGATCCCGGTGCTGGCGATCTATCCGGCGGCCTGCCCGGGGGCCGAGTGCCCCGAGCCGATCGTGCTCCGCGATCTGATCACCGAGTCACAGGTGCTCGAGGCCTTGGAACGGGCGGGGCCATCAAACCCCGGCGCCGGCCCGGTTCGCGCTGCATCCGCCGGAGCAGGCGACACCGCTCGATAGAGCGCCCCCAGTTTATGCGGAGCGTCGTCTACGTAAGCGAGGACGGGTAGGCGGAGGGGGTCGGCGAACGCTCGAGGAGCCTTGGGCGTATCCTCGCCCGGCGACGCGACTTTTGCCGCCCCCGAGCCGGCGAACCACGTACGTCGAATGCGCTCGATAGCCCGGGATGGGCCGACGTCGCGCTCAGGAATCGCTTTCCGAGACACCCTCTCCCGATTCGGCGGCCCGCGACCGCTCGATCCAGGAATATCCGGCAAACACACTCAGCACCATCAAGCCATAGAGCATGGCGATCAGGCCGAGCAGGAGGTCGTAGGGCTTTGGTGTCGACAGGGAGACCCGGAGGAGAACCGTCGAGATCACGAAGCCGGCATTGCGAAAGACGTATTCGTACCGCTCGTAGTAGGCCAGCGACACGATCATCAGGAACACGTCAGTGAAGATCATGAACTCGAAGAACCGGGGGAAAAAGAAGAGACCGACATCTTCCGGTGGCGGAGCAATCAACAGTGGCAGACCATTCACAAGGCCGAGCCAGCTGGCGAAGTTGATCGCCGCCAGTGCCAAGAGCACCACCATGAGCAGCACTGCCACCCCCTTTTTCAGCTCGATGAATCCCTGAAGATCGCGGCGGATCGGTGACTTGGGCTGGACGTGGCGGAGGAACGTGAAAGCCGTGACGATGGCAAACATCAGCACGGCGCCGCCCATGTCGATCAGCACACTCCGCACCGCCTCGGGCTCGGCGAGCCAGTTTTCCAGGTCGCTGAAGCTCCCGATGTCCTTGAAGACCCGGCGAACGACGATCAGCGAAATGATCTGGTACTGCTTGGCGATTTCGCCGGTGTGTGACGCGGCGAGGGCGAAGACCAGCAGCAGCACCTCGTAGAAGAGGATCACGCTGAAGGGGGTGTAGACGGCGTGCAGCGGGCTTTCATCAAGCCCTTTGAAGACCGACTGCGGCAGATCGGGGAGCATGCGGGTGACGGTGATGGCCAGCAGGTGCACGAGAAACCCGACCGCCGCCGCGGCAACCACCACCCGTTCGAGACGCCTCCGCACCAACGGGCTGTCGATCGCGTCAAAGATGCCGGCCAGGCGGCGGCGGATGGCGATGAACACGATGCGTCTCCCGGAAGAATCAACCGCCGGCACCCGTGCCGAACCCTCAGCAGTTTAGAGCGCAACAAGCTTATGTGTAGCGTCGTCTCCGCATGGAAGTGCGGGTAGGCGAAGGGGGTCGGCGAACGCTCGCGGAGCCTTGGGCGTATCCTCGCCCCGGCGACGCGACTTTTGCCGCCCCCGAGCCGGCAATACACGGAAGTCGGATGTGCCCTAGATCGGATGCGACGTGTGCGGCTGACAAACCATCCCCAGCGGTCTGCGGGCCCATTTCCCTGGGCCCCCGCGGCGGTCCTTCAGGGCTGGGCCCACTCCGATCAACCGTCGCCACCGGAGTCGGGCTACCGCAGCACCACCCGCTCGGACGTGGCGGCCGCCGCGGTGACGCTGCCGATTCGGTAGCTGTCGTGGCCAAGATCGGCCAGCTGCTTCTGGATGCTGTCGGCAAAGAAGGGCGAGACCACGAGCACCATGCCGATGCCCATGTTGAACACGCGGTCCATCTCATCGGTGGCGATCCCGCCGAGCAACTGCACCCAGGGAAAGACTGGCGGCACGGCCCACGAGCCACGGTCGAGCACCACCTGAACTGTGTCAGGCACGATTCGGGCGAGGTTTTCGACCAGCCCGCCACCGGTGATGTGGGCGATGCCGTGCACGACCTGCTTGACGCGGTAGCGGCCCAGCACGGCCTTGACGGGCTTGGCGTAGAGCCGCGTGGGCGTGAGCAGGGCCGCGCCCACGGTCTGGCCGCCGAGCGCCGGCACGGTGTCGGCCACGCCGAGCCCGCCCATCTCGAAGACCGCCTTCCGCACGAGGCTGTAGCCGTTGGAATGGAAGCCGGTGGAGGCCAGGCCGAGAGCCACATCGCCCGGTTGGATCTGCCGGCCATCGACCAGCCGCTTCCGCTCAACGACGCCCACGCAGAATCCGGCGAGGTCGTACTCGCCCGGGTGGTACATGTCGGGCAGGATCGCCGTCTCGCCCCCCACGAGCGCACACCCGCACTCCACGCAGGCGTCGGCGATGCCGCGGACGATCTGCTCGAGCAGCTCAGGCTCGTCCTTCGCCAGCGCCACGTAGTCGAGAAAGAAGAGCGGCTCGGCGCCGGTGCACAGCGCGTCGTTGACACTCATGGCCACGAGGTCGATGCCCACGGTGTGGTGCACGCCCGTGTCGACGGCCACCTTGAGCTTCGTGCCCACGCCGTCGGTGCAGGAGACGAGCAGCGGATCCTCGTAGCCCCTGGCAAAGAGCCCCTTGAAGTCGAGCGCAAAGAGAGCCGCGAAGCCCCCCTCCTGACTCATCACCCGGGGGCACTGCGTCCGCCGCATGTGCGCCGGCAGCCGCGCCATCCCCTCGCGGTAGAGTTCGAGGTTCACACCCGCGCTGGAATAGGTCGCTCCGCTCACGCCGGTATCATCGCCGCCGCCCGGGGTGTCGCAAGCCCCGGGGCTGCCCGTCGCGGATCACCGTGCGGCGGCAGGTGGCCTGCGGTGGCGGTGGTATCATTTCACCCATGCCTCGGAAGCCGATTTCCAAACGACCGCTCGCGAAGACGCCGCTCCCGCCGCTGCAGTTTAGCCAGCCGCTCCCGTACGGCGCCGTCCTCCGCGACACCGGCGTGCAGTTCGTCGTCTACAGCCGGTCGGCCACGACGATGCGGATCCTGCTCTACGACGAGGTCGCGGCGGGCGAACCCGCCGAGGTCATCACGCTCGATCCCTCGCGCGACCGGTGGGGGGATATCTGGAGCGTGTTCGTGCCGGGCCTCGCAGCAGGACAGCTCTACCACCTGCAGGCCGACGGGCCGTTCGACACGGAAACGGGGCAGCGGTTCGACGGCCGAGCCCGGTTGATCGACCCGTATGCGAAGGCGCTCGTCGGGGAGTTT
>QWQL01000190.1 GCA_003670825.1 Planctomycetota bacterium | reverse complement strand
GTGGAGCGTCGTCTGCGTCAGCGAGGGCGGGTAGGCGAAGGGGGTCGGCGAACGCTCGCGGAGCCTTGGGCGTATCCTCGCCCGGGCGACGCGACTTTTGCCGCCCCCGAGCCGGCGGTACAAGGAACTTGGATGCGGCTCCGGTCACCGCCCTACGGCCGGCACGTCGGCGACAGGATAGAGGAACTCAGGTGAGGCGACGTCGCCAGCGGGGCGACGCCCGGGAGCTTGTGGGCCGCAGAGTTCCGCCTGCATCGGCGAGACGTAGCCGCGGAGCCGCTCCACCACGGCGGGATGCTCGGCGGCGACGTCGGTCGTCTCGCCGAGATCGGCTTCGAGATCGTACAGCCGTGGCGATTCCATCGAGGCCTCGGCCGCGACGGCCCCCCTCCCCATCCCCGCACCCTGCGAGGCGATGGCCAGCTTCCAGCGGCCAGCACGCACCGCCTCCAGCGTCGTGCCCTTGAAGTAATAGTGAACCGCCCGGGCCGGCTCGCGGCTGGTCCCGAGGAGGAGGCCGGAAATGTCGCGGCCGTCGATCACGGGCTCGCGGGGCATGTCGCCGCCCGCCAGTGACACGAATGTCGGAACCAGATCGATCGTGCCGGCCATCGTGCCGCACTCGGTGCCCGCCGCAATTCGGCCCGGCCACCAGGCGACCGTCGGGACCCGCACGCCCCCTTCCCAGGTGCTGCCCTTGCCGCCCCGCAGCGGCCCGGAGGAGCCGCCGTCCGCCCCCTTCGCCGCCCACGGCCCGTTATCGCTGGTGAAAATCACGAGCGTGTCGTCGTCGAGCCCCTCGTCGCAAAGCGTGTCGAGGATTTTTCCAACGCTCCAGTCGACCTCCTCGACCCAGTCGCCGAACCGGCCATTGTCACTCTTTCCCCGAAACCGCTCACTGGGGAAAATCGGCACGTGAACGGCGGTATGCGGTACGTAGAGAAAAAACGGCTTCTCCTTCGACCCCCGAATGAAGGCCACGGCCTCGTCGGTGCACCGTCCGACGATCCCCCGCTGTGCCTCGTCGGTGAGCAGTTCCACCACGCGGTCATCGCGCAGCAGTGGCACGACCTCCTCTCCCGTCACCGCGCTCCTCTTCTGCATGTCGTTGGAGTACGGAATGCCGACATAGTGATCGAAGCCCTGGCGACAGGGAAGAAACGCGGGCTGATCGCCGAGGTGCCACTTCCCGAAGCAGGCGGTGGCATAGCCGAGACTTCTCAGCCGCTCAGCCGCCGTGATCTCGGCCGGATTGAGCCCCTGCTTTCCGGCCGGAAAGAAGACCCACGGCACAGACACTCGCGGCCCGTAGCAGCCGGTGAGCAACTGCGCCCGCGACACCGAACACGCCGGCGCCGCATAGAAACTCGTGAGCTTCATTCCCTCGCGGGCCATGCGGTCGAGGTTCGGTGTTCGCTGTTTTGTGGCTCCGAACGGTCCGATATCGCCGTAACCGAGGTCATCGATGAACACGACGACGATGTTCGGAGGGCGCGGCGACGGGCCCCGGCCCTGCGGGTCGTCGAACCGCCGCTCGGCCGAGGCGAGCGTGGCCTCGAGCGTGCGGCGGGTGGCCGCGACGGCCGGATCAGCAGCGAGGTCGTGCCGCTCGCCCGGGTCGCTTGCCAGCCTGAAGACCTGGGTCCTCTCCGCCCTGGGATAGTGAATCAGCTTCCACTCGGGAGTCACGACCGCCCGCTGGACCTCCTTGTAGGCGAGCAAGAGCGACTCCCGGCCCGTGGACCGCTCGCCGCGAAGCACGGGCCCGAGGCTCTGCCCCTCGCTGGCGGCGGGGGCCGCGACACCGGCGAGTTCACCGAGCGTCGCCGTTATGTCGAAGAGATACGCGAGCGCGTCGCTGCGGCGGCCGGCGGGCACCCCCGGCCCCGCGAGCACGACCGGGGCCCGCATCGAGTGTTCGTAGAGGTTTTGCTTGCCGAGCAGGCCGTGGCTGCCGAGCGCGAGACCCTGGTCGGCAGCGAAGAGCACGACCGTGTCGGTGAGCCTGCCCTTCTTCTCGAGCGCGAGGAGTACACGGCGGATCCGGTCATCCATCCCCTCGACGAGCGCGTAGTAGTCGGCCAGTTCCTTCGAGATCACATCCTGAGAGAGCGGCCGTGGCAGGAGTTTTTCGTCGCGGACCGAAAGCGCGCCGTTGTCGAACGGATGCTCGGGCAGGAAGTTCTCCGGGGCCGGAGGCTCACGGCCGTCGTACCGGCGGCGAAACTCCTGCAGCGGCTGCCGGGGGTCGTGCGGCGCGGTGAACGCGCACCAGGCAAAAAACGGCTCGTCACCGAGGCTCTCGATGAACGCCTCGGCCGCGGCGCCGACGACCTCCGATGAGTGGCGGTCGGTCGCGGCGTCCGCCACGGCCGCGGCATGCCCACGAAACGACACTGTCGGCAGGCCGGTATGGCCGTGCATCCCACCGATGAACACATGGCTCCCCTCAGCGAAGCACCGGAGGAGCGACTTCTGGCCGTTATGCCACTTGCCGGTGGCGAAGGTGCGGTAGCCGGCCCGCTCGAAGGTCTCGGGCCAGGTATCGCAGCCTTTGAGTTGCTCGTGGACGTGGAAGAGCGACCGGCCGGAGAGCAGCATCGCCCGGCTCGGCACGCAGACCGCTCCCTGCATCGCCCCCATGCAGGAGACGCGATCCAGCACCGTCCCCCGGGCGACGAGGGCGTCGATCGCGGGCGTGCGGATGTGCGGATTGCCCAGCGCGTGGATGGCGTCGGCCCGCATGTCGTCGGCGAGTAGCACGAGGACGCTCGGGCGACGCGACGCCGCAGCCGCCGTCTCGCTGACCGCCCCACGCCTCACGGCGTCGGGCGTGGACGGGCCTTCGGAGACAGCCGCGGCGTCGGCGAAGGGCAGCGGCCATGCGGGGTCGGGCACGTGCTCGCTGTCGAGGATCTCCGTCATCCGCTTCACGACCTGAGGATGCCGCGCGGCGACGTTCGTGGTCTCCGCCGGATCGGCGGCAAGATCGTAGAGCTCGACCGGGCCCGGTATGGCAGGCCGCTTCGGACCGGCGGCGCGGCGAATCGCCTTCCAGCAACCGTCCACCGCCGCCTGCCAGGCGGCCTCCGTGAGTTCGCGGTAGAGCATCCGCTCCTCCGGCAGGTCGGCCTGGCCCAGGAGGACCGACATCAGGCTCGTGCCATCGAGCCCGGCTGGAATCCGCGGAGCGAGGCCCGCGAGATCGAGGAGCGTCGGCAGCCAGTCCTCGAACCCGGTCGGGGAGGCGATCGTGCGCCCTGCCGGAATCTTCCCGGGCCAGACGGCGACCGTCGGCACGCGTAGTCCACCCTCGAAGGGCGAGCCCTTCCAATCCCGCAAGGCACCGTTGCTCTTCAGCCGTGCCGTGTCGAGGCCGCCGGTGCCGGGCCGGGTAGCGCCGTTGTCGCTGGAGAAGACGAAGATCGTGTCGTCGGCTAGCCCAAGCTCGCCGAGCAGTGTCACGAGCCGGCCCACCTCGCGGTCCATCCGGGTGATCATCGCCGCATACGTCGCCAGGGGATACCGGCAGGGCACGTAGCCCCGGCCGCCGAGGTAGGGCTCCTCGTCGCCGAAGTGCTTTTGGTACCCGGCCAGCGATGGCTCAGCGGTCGGCACCTGGAGCGCGAGGTGCGGCACCGTGGTCGGCACGTAGAGGAAAAAAGGCCGGCCCGCGTTCGCCCGCACGAACGCCAACTGCTCCTCGGCGATCAGGTCTGCGGAGTAGGTTTTCCCCGAGAACGGTGCGAAGTCGCCGGCGGCCGGGGGCGGCTGGTCTGGGATCCTCCCGCCGCGTTGAACCTCGGGGTTGTCGACGGCGATCCGCTCGCGGTCGCTCCAGAGGTGCCGTGGATAGAACGTATGCGCCTCGCGCTGACAGTTGTAGCCGAAGAACCGCTCGAACCCGCAGGCACGCGGGTCCGAGGCACTGCCCGGCGGCCCAAGCCCCCACTTGCCGAAGCCGCCGGTCGCATAGCCCGCGTCACGGAGGATCGTGGCGAGCGTCACGGTGCCGGCCGGCAGTGGTGCTTGCCCCTCGGGCTTCGCCTCGCGGTTCGAGCGGACGGCCGCGTGCCCCGGGTGCCGGCCTGTCAATAGCACGCAGCGGCTCGGAGCGCAGACGGCGCTACCCGCCCAGTGCCGCGAGAGCCGGGTGCCCCGGGCGAAGAGCGTGTCGATGTTCGGTGTCTGGATGTCCTTCGAGCCGAGGCAGGAGAGATCACCCGTGCCAAGGTCGTCGCAGAGGAAGAACACGATGTTGGGCCGACGAGTCTCCGCCGCCGCGACCGGTGCGGCCGCGGTCATGGCCAGTCCCGCAATCAGGAACCACGCTCGCATCGTCACCTCCCTCGAGACCATCGATTCTCGCCACGAACCCAAGAGTCATTGACGGTTGGACAGGGCAGCGCGGAGATAGTCGGCCACGGTGGCGTGCGTCATCCCCGTCGCCCCGGGATACGCGAGTTCACAGTCCACCCCGACCTCGCCGAGCCGCTCCTGGAGTTTCACGCCGAAGTTCGCCGAGTGGGTCGGATCCCTGGCGGGCTTGCCCAGGTCCGGCGGCGCCGCATAGACGAGATAGACGGGCGGATCGTCAGCCGACACGAGGGCATACGGGGAAATCTTCTCGATCTCGGGCAGCAACCGGTCGCGGGCCGCCAGGAACGAGGCGAAGGGGTCGGTCACCCCGTTGCGGCCCTTGATGAACCCAAAGGCATGGCCACCATAGGTGCTGTTGGGGGTCCAGTTCTTCATTTGGAGCGGGTCGAGCGTGGTCTGGGCGCCCATCACGGCGACCGTCGCCAGCCGCGTCGACTGCCGGGCCACGGGATCCTCGCTCTGCGGATCGGCCATGTCGTCATGGAAGGCGAGCCAGAGACTCGAACAGGCCCCGGCCGAACTGCCACAGGCGGCGATCCGTTGCGGATCGACGTGCCACTCGGCCGCCCGCGCGCGGATCGTCTGCAGCGCCCGCGCGGCGTCGGCGAGCGGGGCCTTCACGGGCGGATCGATCCCCTCGGCAAGAGCCTCCTTGATAAACCGGTACTCCATCGAGGCCACCGAGACGCCGGCGTCGAGTATGGCGGGCAGCACCTCGCCGAGCTTTTTCATCCGGTTGCCCGACAGCCAGCCGCCGCCATGGATAAAGAGCACGAGTGGTGCCGGCTGCTCGGCCGTCGCGACGGCGGCCATCCAGACGTGCATCACCTGCTTGGGATGCGGCCCGTAGGCAACGTCGGCCAACGTCGGCGGTGGCAGGCTCACCGCTGGCTTCTCCGCCTGATGCTTCTTGGCGCGGGGCTGCGTGACGCCGGACTTCTTGGCGTCGGGCTTCGTATCAGCCGTTTCCCCCGCCTGGCGGCGGAAGGCGACCTTGAACGGATTCTCCGCCGGGCCGTCCTGATTTTCGTTGACGAGATCCCCCTGCACATCAGCCCACCAGCGATCGTATGCGGCGGCGAGGCGGCGGACGACGTCGGGATGCTCGGCGGCCACGTCGTGCGACTCGGCGGGATCGGCCGCGATGTCATGGAGCTCCCAGCCGTCGGGCCGATTCGTCACGTTGACGAGGCTCCACCGCCCCTCGCGGACGCGGCAGTTGCGAAACTGACTCGCGGCCACCTCGCCCCGCTCCCAGCGACCCTGGTGCGTGACGAGCGGCCGGTCGGGCCACACGGCCCTGGCATCGAGGAGGAGGGGCACGAGGCTGCGGCCTTCCACCTTCGCGGCGACGTCCGGCGGGATGGTCACGCCGGCGAGTTCGCAGAGCGTCGGCAGCACGTCGATGTGCGCGGTCACGGCCGGCACGTCGACGCCCTCGGGCAGCGTGCCCTGCCACCGCCAGAACGACGGCACCCGCGTGCCCCCACGCCAGACGGTGTTCTTGGCCCCACGCATGCCAGCGTTGAACACGCTGGACCCGGTGGCCGTGCCGTTGTCAGTCGTGAACACGACCAGTGTCTCTCCGGCCATGCCGAGCCGATCAAGCGCCTCGAGCAGCCTGCCGACATTCGCGTCGATGTTCTCGATCATGCCGTAGAACCTGGCGATCCGGTCTCGCTGCCGGCGGTCACCCACCCCTGCCGCTGCGAGCGACGCGTCATACGGCTCCGCCGAGCCCTCCGGGCAGTCGAGCGGCTCGTGCGGTGCGTTGGGCGTGATCAGGCAGAAAAACGGCTGCTGGTTTTCCGAGCGGCGGCGGATCCACGCGACTGCCTCGTCGAAGAACACGTCGGTGCAGTAGCCCGTCGTCTTGACGAACATGCCGTCGCTGCGGATCACCGGATCGACATACCGGTTGCCCTCGACGTCGCCGCAGCTGCCGGGAAACGTCTGGCCGATGCCCCCTCCGCCGTGGATGAACGTGCGGTCGAAGCCGCGACGCCCCGGCTGGTAGGCATCTTCGTCACCAAGGTGCCACTTACCGAAGATACCGGTCGCGTAGCCTGCCCGCCGGAGGAGATCGGGCAGCGTCGTGGCCGTGAGGGCCAGCCGCTCCCGCTCGAAGATCGTATGCGTGACCCCCGAGCGGAACTCGTGCCTGCCGGTGAGCAGCGCCGCCCGGGTCGGCGCACAGGTGGGGCTGGCATGAAACTCGGTCAGCCGCACGCTCTCCCGCCGGAGCCGGTCGAGGTTGGGCGTCTTGATCACCGGGTTCAAGTGCGCGGCAATATCTCCATAGCCCTGGTCGTCGGTCATCACGTAGACGATGTTCGGCGGCGGCTGGCGGCTCCGCGCGGCGGAGGGCTTGTCCGGCGCCGGGCCGGCCGCGGCCAGCCTCCGGCAGTCGGCGGCGATCCGGTTCCAGACTGCCTCCAGGTCCGCCACTGCAGCAGGCTTTGCCGCAGCCAGATCCTTGGTCTCACAGCGGTCGGCGCCGAGGTCGTAGAGTTCCCACGGGCCCTGCTTCGTCGCGACGAGTTTCAGGTTACCGACGCGAACGGCGCGGTGGCCCTCGTGGCACCACCAGAGCGCGTCGTGCGCCGGCGGCGCGGCCGGATCGGCCAGCGAGCGGACAAAGCTCCTGCCCTGCCTCGGCGGCACGGCACGGCCTTCCACCTCCTCCGGAGGAGCCACGCCGGCCATGTCGAGCACCGTGGGCACGACATCGATCACGTGCACCGGCTGGTGGCGAAGGTCGCCTCGAGCGGAGAAGCCTCGCGGCCAGTGGACGATCCAGGGCGTGGCGATGCCCCCCTCGTGGACCCAGGTCTTGTGGCGACGAAATGGTGCGTTGGCACAGCTCGACCAGCCTGGGCCGAGGCAGAGAAAGGTCTGCCGTGACCCAGCCGGCGCGGAAGGATCGTGCCCCTCGCCGCGGATCATCATCTCGGCGGAGGCGCCGTTGTCGCTGAGAAAGAGGACCAGCGTGTCGTCAAGGGCCTGCATCGCCTCGAGCTGGGCGATGATCCGACCCACCTCACGATCCATCACCTCCACCATGGCCGCGTGGATCGCCATCTTCGCGGCCTGAAACTCCCGCTGATCGGGCGTGAGTGTCTCCCACGGCACCGGCCGATCGACCTCTCCCGGCCCCAGCTTTTCCAGGGCGTCTGGGAAGGCGTAGGGCGGACCCACATGCCGCTCGATCGCGGCCGGCTCGGTGGTCACGATGCCGAGTTCCTTCAGCCGCGTCCCTCGCACCCGCCGGATATCGTCCCAGCCGGCCCGGTAGCGGTCGCGATACTTCGCGATCACCTCCGGCGGCGCCTGGAGTGGAAAGTGCGGTGCCGTGAATGCGACGTAGTGGAAAAAGGGGGCTGCTGCATGATCGCGGGCATGCTCGGCGAGGCAGGCGACCGCGTGGTCGCCGATCGCCGTCGTGGCGTAAAAACCATCCGCGGTCGCCGGGGCCGGCATGCCCTGCGCGCCGGCGGCGTCGAAGTAGTTGCTCTGGCCCGCGGCGGTGATCTCGAGCGACCGGTGAAACCCCTGCCCCCGTGGGTCGCCGTCGAGGTGCCACTTGCCCGAGTGGTACGACCGATAGCCGGCGGGCTCGAGCAGGGCAGGGAGGAGCCGGGCCCAGGGTGGCCGCGCGGAGTTCACGCCCCCCTCCGTGCCAGGCAGCGCGTCCCGACGGATCGCCTGCGGGTAGTAGCCCGTCAACAGCGCCCCGCGGGTCGGCCAGCAGCGGGCGGTGTTGGAGGCCTGCGTGTACCGCAGGCCTCCCGCCGCGAGCCGATCGAGATGAGGTGTGTCGATCTCGCCGCCCTGACAGCCGAGATCCGAAAAGCCGAGGTCGTCGGCCAGGATCACCACCACGTTGGGTGCCGCACACGTTGTGGAGGCTGCCAGCGCTGCCACGGCGACGAAGACTGCACGGGCCGCTACCTGAAGGCGTCGCATCCGCATGCTCTTCCTCCCGCTGCCGCGGTCAGGCGGGGATTCCACCACCGCCACCCTACGGCTTCTCGATCTCGGCAATGACCTTGGCATACGCGGCGGCTCGGTCCTCCGGCTTCAGGCTCCGCAGCTCCAGGAGCATCGGTCGCAGTCCTGTCGCCCAGGCCGCGTCCTTCGCGATCTTCGCGTCGGCCTTCGCCCGCAGGGCATCGGCGTCGGGATCGTTGCCCGTCGCCGCCGTGGCCGCAGCGACCACGCTCCGCAGGTACTCCGCCGCCTGCAGGTCGGGATTGGGGGCGGCCGGCGCGTCGAACCGGCCGACCGCCCAGGCGATGCCCTCGAGCATGTGCTTCTGGAACATCGGGTTGTGCCAGGTGGCGTCGTTATGGCCGAAGTTGGTCGAAAACACGCGGCCCTTCCCGTAATCGCGGACCCAGGCCACGGGCACATGCCAGGGCTCCTTCGGGCTGCTCGCCTGCATGTCGAGGCTCAGGAGCACGCGGAGGTTCTCGGGCTTGTAGCGGAGGTCGTACTGGTAGATCTCGTCCTGCCAGCGAAACCGCTCGGGAAACATCGCCGTCACGCGGTGGCCGGGTTCGTGGACGACGAAGGCATGCTCGCCGCCGGCCCCCCAGGGATGGCCGGCGAAGTGGCCGCCGATCATGTCGCAGTAGGCGTCGGAGTTCTTGAAGGTGTCGGTCGCGGCATGAAAGCCGATGAAGGCCTTCCCCGACTTGACCCAGTCGAGGAAGCCCGTCAGATCGGGCACCGGCAGGTCACCGGTGGTGCTCAGGAAGATCACGCCGTCGAAGTCGCGGAGCGATTCGGCGGAGAAGACCTTCGCAAACTCCGCCGCGAGTCCGGCCTGCCAGGCTTGTTCGTCCCGACGGAACTTCTCCTGCTCCTCCTTGAACCCCGCCTCCCGCCGCTTCCAGTCGTCATCCGATTCCCCATCGCCCCGCTTCGGGGCCTTCGGCTGCGGAAGCCGGCCCGGCGGCATCCGCAGGAAGTCGCAGTGAAACAGGCCCGTCGAGCGGCCGAGCTCCTCAAGCACGGGCTCGGCTGTGCCGATCGACGCATGCCGAAAGCCGGTCGTGACGCTCACCACCAGCAGCCGCGCCGGCTTTTCGGCATCGGCGGCGGCCACAGGCCATCCGCACGCTGCCACAAGCCCAGCGGCCACCACTCCGAGAAACCAATGATCGCGCATCACTTTGCTCCAATGCACCACAGGGAATCGTGCGTCCGCAGGAACATCCGGCCGTCGACGCAGACGGGGGTCGCCACGGTCATCTCCTCCACGCTGCCGCCCCCGAGCACGGTGACTCCCGCATCAGTCGCGGCACCTGGCCACGGCAGAATACTCGCCACGCCGTCCTCCCGGACCACGATCACGCGTCCGTCTACAATCACCGGCGAGGCGCTGTAGGCGTGGCGATTTTTGGGGAGTTCCATCCGCCACATGGTTTTTCCGGTGACGGCATCGAGCCCCTCGACCACGCCCTTGTCGGTGCACACGACCATCCGGCCATCCTTCACCGCGGGCGTCGGCACGTCGGCGCCGATGTCTCTGCGAACCCACGCCAGGTGCGAGCCGGTGACGTCGCCAGCCCCGCCGCGGCGGATTGCCGTGATCGTGCCGCCGCGGGCATACGGAGCGATCACGAGGTCACCAGCGAGCACCGGCGAGGCGATTGAGCGAAAGAATCCGTTGGCTTCCGGGTTGAGACCACCGACCCGCCAGAGCTCCTTGCCACTGGCCGCATCGTGGGCCGTCACGTGGTCAGCCCCGAGCACAAACAACACCTCGGCCGGCTCCCCCTTCGCCGGATCGCCCGCAGCCACCAGCGGTGTCGAGTAGCTCTGCGCCGCCTCCTCGGGGGCCGGCACGTCGCGGCCGTGCTTCCAGAGCAGATCCCCCGTGTGCCTGTCGAACGCGGCGAGATAGGACGGGCCGGTCTGCATCACCGCCACCACGACTGCCCGGGCCGTCAGCACGGGTGACGTGCCGAGATCCCACCAGAGCGTGTCTTCGCCGAACCGCTGCTGGAGGTTCGCCCGCCATGCCACCGCGCCGTCGTCGAGGTCAAGACAGGCCAACTCGCCGCTCTTGAAATAGACCCAGACACGCTCGCCGTCGGTGACGGGCGAAGGATTCGCGCCGGTCGCCTTCTTGTGCTTGCCTGTGCGGGATTCGCCGAGCGTCTTCCGCCAGCGTTCCTGCCCGGCGCGATCGAGGCAGATCACGGCGTCCTTGCCATCGATCGTGCAGGTGACGACGACCCGGTCTCCCCAGATGGCCGGCGTGCTCGCGCCGAGGCCCGGGAGCGGCACCTTCCAGAGGACATGCTGGCCGGGGCTCCACTCGGTGACGTACCCGGTGCCAGCGGCCGTGCCGTCGAACGCCGGCCCGCGCCAGTTGGGCCAGTTGTCGCCACGGACACTCGGGGCCAGGGCCGCAAGGGCGACGAACTGCAGGGCAACCCAGGTACGCATGACCAAGCACACTCCTCCGTCGTGATGACTAACAGCAGAGTCTACCTACCGGAGCGTCGGCGCCGGCTGGGTTTTCGGTGGCAATCCCTCGGGACCGTACGGATCGACCGGATCGGGATTCAGCGACGCTCGCCGGGCGCCAACGGCCACCTGCCACTGCTCGAGCCGTGCCCGCAACGCCGCGGCCCGCTCGGGCCGGGCGCCGGCGAGATCCCGCCGCTCTCCCTCGTCGGCGACAAGGTCGAAGAGTTCCACCCGGCCGCCCTCGTCGTGGAAGATGAGCTTTTCCAGCATGCCTGCCGGGGAATCACCGGCGAGGATCGCGGCGCCGGGCCGGCTGCCCTGATTGGAATAATGCGGGTAGTGCCAGACGAGGTCGCGGGCCGGCAGCATGCCAGAGCCCTCGAGGACCGACCGGAGGCTCGTGCCGTCGAGCGGCTCGTCAGGCGGCGGCGCCGCCCCGCCGGCGTCGAGGACCGTGGCGGCGATGTCGAGCGTGGTCACCGGCACGTCCGACGTGGCGGCCGGCTTCGCGACCCCCGGCCAGCGGACCACCAGCGGCACGCGGATGCCCCCCTCGAAGAGATAGCCCTTGCCGGCGCGGAGCGGAAGGTTCGACGTGGGCGACCCCTCGGCTGTCGTCAGCCCGCCGTTGTCGCTTGTGAACACGACGAGCGTGTCGTTGGCGACTCCCTGCTCCTCGACCGCTGCCAGCACCGTCGACACCGCGTCGTCCATCTCCTCAATCATCGCCGCGTAGACCGGATGGTCCTGGACGGCACGGGCGGTTCGGCCCCCTTCAGGCACCTCCTTTGGCCCCGTGGCCTTCACGTCCTCAGCCCGCTGCCGCGCGTCGGCCACGCGATCCACCGTCGACCGCAGGGGCACGTGCACCGAGTGGAGCGGCACGTAGCAGAAAAATGGCCGATCCCCGCAGGCGGCGATGAACTCCGCCGCCTGCCGGGCGATTGCCCGGGCGTGGTGCGGATCGTCGGCGGGTCCCCGGCCGGGCGGCACGTCGATCGAGCCGGTGACGTCAAAGCCATGCGACTGCACATCTGCCGGAGGCCCCAGATGCCACTTGCCGAAGATGCCCGTGGTGTAGCCGACGGCCGAGAGCCGCTCGGCGATCGTCACCTCCTCCGCGGGCAGGGCCCGGAGATAGTCGGCCTGCAGCAGGCTGCCCCGCCGCTCACCTCCGATAAAGTTCGTGATCCCTACCCGGGCCGGAAACTTCCCGGTCAGGAGCGCCGCCCGGGTGGGCGAGCAGACGGGCGCCGCGGCGTAGGCCTGAATGAAGGTCGTCCCGGCGGCGGCGAGAGCATCGATCGCGGGCGTGCGGTAGAAGCTGCTGCCGGTGCAGCCGAGGTCCCGAGCACCAAGATCGTCGGCGAGGAACACGAGCAGGTTGGGACGCCGCGGCGGGGCTGCTGAGGCGGCGGGGCGTGCCGGCGACTCCCGTGGCGTCCACCAGCGATCGAGATCGGCCCGCAGCCGGGCAGCCACCTCGGGCTCGGTGGCAGCGAGGTTGATTCGCTCGTCGGGGTCGGCGACGACATTGAACAGTTCCGGCTCGCCCCGGAGATACTTTTCACGAGACACGTCGTCGACGTGCTGACCCTGCCAGGTGGGGAACTGCTTCCCAGGGGCCGGTGGCGCGGGCACGATCAGCTTCCAACGGCCCTGCACCGTCCACCGCCAGAGGAGGCTTTTGGCAGGCTCATCGAGGTCGACGATGGTGTGGGTGTAGCACTCGCCGAACAGCTGATCGCGGGCCGCGGTAACGCGGTCGTCGAGCAGGTTCACTCCCGGCAGCCCGGCCGGCGACTCCACGCCGCAGGCCGCGAGCACCGTCGGCATGATGTCGACCGCCGAGGCGAGGGCGTCGCTCGACCGAGGCCGGATCCCGCCGGGCCGGCGGAGCATGATCGGCGTTCGCAGGCCGCCGTCGTAGGGGGAGCGTTTCGACCGCGGCGCGAATCCCGGCGAGGCGGGGTCTTGAATCCAGCCGTTGTCGGTCACACAGACCACGAGCGTGTCGCGGGAGAGATCCTCGTTGTCGAGGTGGTCGAGCAGGTCGCCGACCGTGCGGTCGAATCGCTCGACGTTCCCCCAGTACCGGGCGACGTGGAGGCTGTCGGTCTTCGTCGCGTAGTGGTCAACGAGGGCCTGCGGCGGATCGTGCGGATCGTGCGGCAGCAGCGGCGCATACCAGACGAAGAACGGCTGCCCGGCGGAGCGGCAGCGACCCATGAAGTCGAAGATCGGCTGCAGCGTGCTGCGGCCGATTATGAGCCCCTCGTCGCCGTGCCGCTGCCCCTTCGTCATCCCCTCGTCGAAGCCGCCGCGGGTGAAATCCCCCTGCCACCACTTGCCCGTCTGGAGGCTCCGGTAGCCCGCGGCCCCGAGCAGTCGCGGGAGCGTGGGCCACGCGTCGAGGTGCGCGTTCATCCGTCCGCGACCGGCTGCGAATGCCGCCTTGCCCTGCGGGCTCTGCCGCGGGCTGCCCGGAGTGTCGGGCGGGTCGTTGCCGACGATCTTGTGCTCGTGCGGGTAGCGGCCGGTGATCAGCGACGCAAGGCTCGGGCCGCAGAGGCTGCTGGTCACATAGCCCCGGCGAAACAGCAGGCTTTCCCGGGCGAGCCGGTCGAGGTGTGGCGTCCGCAGGTGCTCGTGCCCCATGAAGCCGTAGTCGCCCCAGTGCTGGTCATCGGAGATGATGAGCACCACGTTTGGGCGACTCGACGGCGGGCCGGCCGGCGCGACCACGGCCGCGCATGCGGCCCACGCCAACCACGTGGCCCCGACCGCCACCCGCACCATCAGCCGCATGCTCATCGCCCAGATTCCCCAGCGCCGAACATCGCGATCCACAGACTTGCCGACCGCCTCTGCCACGGCGACATTGATGGCCAACCCTCAGCGTGCAGTATGCCGTCGGGTGGCGCCACCTGCATCCCCTCCCTCACCCAGGAGCCGACCCGCATGACCGGCCTCCGACTGCTGCTCGCCCTGGGGTGTCTCGTGGCCTGCCGCACCGGGCGGACCGCTGACATTCCCCCCAACGTGATCGTGGTGCTCGTCGACGATCTGGGCTGGAAGGACCTCTCCTGCCAAGGGAGCGACGTTGTCGAAACGCCGCACGTCGACAGGCTCGCGGCCACGGGCATGCGGTTCACCAGCAGCTATGCCGCTTGCACCGTCTGCTCGCCGACCCGCGCCGCCATGCTAACCGGGCAGTATCCCGCCCGGCTGCACCTCACCGACTGGATCACCGGCCACGAGCGGCCGCATGCGAAGCTGACGATCCCCGACTGGACCCAGCACCTGCCGCTCGAGACGGTGACCGTCACCGAGCGACTCAAGGCCACCGGCTACGCCACCGCGGCGATCGGCAAGTGGCACCTCGGCGGCCGGGAGTTCTACCCGGAGCATCAGGGCTTCGACAGCAACATCGGCGGGACCGACAAGGGACAGCCGCCGAGCTATTTTTCACCGTACGCCATCAGCACGCTCACCGACGGCCCGCCGGGCGAATACCTCACCGACCGCGAGGCTTCCGAGGCGGTCGCCTTCATCACGGCCAACCGCGACCGGCCGTTCTTCCTCTACCTGCCGCACCACGGCGTCCATACCCCGATCCAGGCGAAGCCCGCGGTCGCGGCGAGGTATGCCGCCCAGCAGCCCGGGATGCCTCCCAGGCGGGCCGCCTACGCGGCGATGGTGGAGAGCGTGGACGACGCGCTGGGCCGCATCCTCGATGTCCTCGATCAGCTCGGCATCCGCGACCGCACCGCGATCGTGTTCACCAGCGACAACGGCGGCCAGGCGTCGCTTACCGACATGCAGCCGCTCCGCGCGGGCAAGGGATCGGCCTACGAGGGGGGCGTCCGCGTGCCCTTGATCGTGTCGTGGCCTGGGGTCACCACGCCGGGTACGACCAGCGATGTGCCGGTGATCACGCCCGACATCCCGGCGACGATCCTCGACCTCACTGCTGCCGGTGCGGCGCCGGATCAGCCGCTCGACGGCAGGAGCCTGGCGGCCGTACTCCGCGGCGGCCCGCTCGGCCGCGACGCCATCTTCTGGCACTATCCCCACTACCACCCCGGCGGCGCCACGCCCTACTCGGCCATCCGTGCAGGCGACTGGCGGCTCATTCATTTCCACGAGAACGGCCGCGACGAACTCTACAATCTCGCCGCCGACCCCGGCGAGGCGCATGACCTGACCGGCTCACAGCCCGAGCAGGCCGCCGCGCTGCGGACGCTGCTCGACGCCTGGCTCACCGAGGTTGCGGCACAGCTGCCCACACCGAACCCTCACCACGACAGCGCCCGCGACCGGTGAGCCCTCGCGGCTTGCGGATCAAGAACGGTCCGTGTCGAATACGCCCGCGATCCATCCCACCCGTTCTGGAGATCTGTCCATGGCCAAGAAGTCCGTCGCCGCCCTCGACCCCGCCGGCAAGACCATCCTCGTTCGCGTCGACTTCAACGTGCCGCAGGATGACTCCGGGGCCATCACTGACGACCGGCGGATTCGCATGGCCCTGCCCACGATCACCTCGATCGTGGACCGCGGCGGGAAGGCCATTTTGATGTCACACCTGGGCCGGCCCGCAGGCAAGGGATTCGAGGCCGAGTTCTCGCTGGCTCCGGTGGCCACGCGACTCGGGGAACTCCTCGGCATGACCGTCGAACTCGCCTCCGACACCGGCGGCCCCGACTCCCATGCCAAGGCCCAGGCCCTGCCGGCGGGTGGCGTGCTCGTCTTGGAGAACGTGCGGTTCAACAAGGGGGAGAAGAAGGGCGATGACAAGGCCTACGTCGACGGCCTGGCGGGCCTGGCCGATGCCTATGTCAACGACGCCTTCGGTACCTGCCACCGCACCGAGGCAAGCATGCATGCGGTACCCGCAGCGCTGAAGGCCTCTGGCAAGCCGGCCGTCGTCGGCTTCCTCGTCGAGAAGGAGATCCAGTACCTCGCCGACGCAATTCGCCGCCCCAGGCGACCGTTCGTGGCGATCCTCGGCGGCAAGAAGGTGTCGGACAAGATCGCCGTGATCAAAAATCTGCTCTCGATCTGTGACCACGTGCTGATCGGTGGGGCGATGGCCTACACCTTCTCGCTCGCCCGGGGAGGCAAGACCGGGAAGTCGCTGGTGGAGCCAGACAAGGTCGAACTCGCCAAGGAGCTGATCGCGACCGGAGGCAGCAAGCTCGTGCTGCCCGTCGACACCCACTGCGCCGACGACTTTTCCGCGACGGCGAACAAGCAGATCGTGAAGGCCGGCCAGATTCCCGACGGATTCGAGGGCCTCGACATCGGTCCAGACACCGCGGCGGCCTATGCCGCGATCATCCGCTCCGCGGGCACGGTGGTCTGGAACGGACCGATGGGCGTGTTCGAGATGCCTCCGTTCGATGCCGGTACGAAGGCGGTGGCGGACGCGGTGGCGGCGGCGACCGCGGCCGGCGGGGTGACGATCATCGGTGGCGGCGACTCGGCGGCAGCCGTCGAGCAGCTCGGCTACGCCGACCGGGTGAGCCACGTGTCAACGGGCGGGGGCGCTTCCCTCGAGATGCTCGAAGGGAAGGCCTTTGAGACCGTTGCCCTCCTCGACGAGGCGTGAGTGATTCCGGACCGCTGGAGCGCCTTCAAGTTATGTGTAGCGTCGTCTACGTCAGCGAGGGCGGGTAGGCGAAGGGGGTCGGCGAACGCTCGAGGAGCCTTGGGCGTACCCTCGCCCGGCGACAATCCGAAGGACCGCGAAGCGGCGACTTTTGCCGCCCCCGAGCCGGCGACAGACGTAAACCTAATGCACTCTGGATCACAGGCCGGCGGTGTCGCCGGTGGCAGGCTTGCCGGCCGGACCTGCTGTCAGCCGCGTCGTGGCTTGCCGGGCGTAGTCACGATCGTGATCGCTGAGCGCCTCGATCGATACCCTCAGCCGACGGCCCGCCGCAGCGAGTTCGCAGGTGCCATCCTCACCGACGGCGACGAGCGTTCCAACCACGGCGTAGCCACCGGTGCGGTCGATCCAGCGGCGGACAGGTTCGTTTGCGCCAGCGGCGTCGAACGGGTCTTCGGTCGCTGGTTCGTCGGCGGCAGGCTCCTCGCTGGCCGGCTCGGGAGCGTTGTCCGCGGCGGGTGGCTCGGGCATCGGCGGCGCGGCGGCGTCAGGGAGCGGCGCGTCAGAGGGCGGCGCGTCAGAGGGCGGCGCGTCGGCCGGAAATGGCGTGACGGCATCGATCGGTGCCGTGGGTCCGCCAGCACGCTCCACCTCCTCGAACATGTTCGGTTCCTCAACGGCAGGCGGTTCGATGGCCGCAGCCGGCTCCTCTTCGATCATCGGCTCAGGCTCGGCCGGTGCCGGCGCCGCGGGCACCTCCGGTTCCTCGGCTGTGGCCGAATCATTCGGCGCCAGCGCCGTCGTCTGCTGCACCGCCTCGCTGGCCGGCTGAAGCACTGGCAGGTCCGCCGCCGCCGCCGGAACCTCCACGGGCTCGGCCAGCGTCGGTGCGGGTGCGGCCACTGGCTCCTCCCGCAGCACCGTCGACTCGACCGTGTCGACCACAACCGCAGTATCGACGGCAATCCCCTCGGCATCGCCCACGGTCCACTCCGTCACCAGTTCGTGATCACTGATGGAGCACGCCGAGCACGCCTCTCTCTCCACGGCCTCCCAAGACGTCGTCTCGATGCAGGCCAGTGGGTGCGGCACCGGGGCACACGGTTCGCAGGCGACCACCCGAACCGGTCGTGGGTGACACGCATGCCGCATGCGCCAGCAGGCGCGGGCCGTGTCCATCGATAACGAGAGCGTGAGAACCCCGATCAGGCAGGCATGCAGGCAACGGCGCACGGATCACCTCGAAAAAGGTACGGATGCGTTCCATCCGTATACTAATCGGGGCCGATGGCGACGCAAACGGCGGAGCCGAACTCGGCCGCGGGCTAGGGCCAGCGGACCCGGCCAGCAGACGAATGAAACAAGCGGGGCCGGCATGGCTTTCGCCACGCCGGCCCCTCGTGAATCAAACCCGCACGTCGCCTGCGAACGGGGTAGAAAACTGCGAAAATGACGGGGATCGTGGCCGCGTGGCGAGCACAGGGCCGCAGGGGATCCGGGTCAACGCGATGGGGTTGGCACCTCCGACGGAATGCGACTGCAGGTTCGTTGTCGTGCAAGAGGTTTCGGCACCCGCCACCACCCCCGTGCAGCGTTTCTGTCCGCAGCGGATAACCCGGCCGACCGTCACCACCCGTTTCTCTGATGCGCTCCCGACCCCTCCGCCGTCACGAACAGCCCATGCTATTGCCGCAGTTGTGGCAGAGGTAACAGTTCCCGTTGCGGACCGTGATTGAGCCACAGTTGTCGCAGGCGGGTGCGTCGATCTGGAACTTGGCAAACTGGGTCTGCCGGTCGGCGGGGCTGGCCGCCGGATCGACCGACATCTTCACGCCCGCCCGCTCCAAAAGCGTCGCCGTTGCCGCCGCCTTGGCCGCCACCTTGGCGGCAGACCCAGCCGACTGGCCATTGGTGCCACCAGGGTGCTTGCCGCGACTGCCGTTCACCTCGACCTTGGCCTTTCCGTAGCCATCAGCCAGCCCGCTCGCCGTCGTGGCGGCGGGCTTGCGCTCTGTTTCCGCGTCTCCCCCGGCAGCGGCCTCCCCGCCGCTGCTCTCCCCGCCGTAAACACCGGGCCGATTCGCCTCCCGGTAGCCCGCGATGAACTCCGTACCCATCCAGCGGAAAAGGTAGTCAACGAGGCTCTTCGCCACTGGGATGTCGGCGTTCTTCGTGTAGCCCCATGGCTCAAACCGCGTGTGCGAAAACTTCTTCACGTACACCTCAAGCGGAACACCGTACTGGAGGCTCATCGAGACCGCCGTCCCAAAGGCATCCATCAGGCCGCCAATGGTGCTTCCTTCCTTCGCCATCGTGATGAACAGTTCACCCGGTCGGCCGTCGTCGTAGAGGCCGACGGTGATGTAGCCCTCATGGCCACCCACATTGAACTTGTGGGTCACGCTGCGGCGGGTGTCGGGGAGCCGCTCCCGCCGCGGTGCCGCGGTCACCTTCGCCGCGGTCTTGTCGGCTTCCGAACTGGTGTTGAGCGGCTGGCTCTCCTTCGAACCATCGCGGTAGATCGCCAGGGCCTTGAGCCCCATCCGCCAGCCCTCCACGTACGCTCCGGCAATATCGGCAGGCGTCGTTTCTCGTGGCATGTTGACCGTCTTTGAGATCGCCCCAGAGATGAACGGCTGCGCGGCGGCCATCATCTTGACATGGGCTTCCCAGGCGATGCTCCGCTGGCCGAGCCGGGGCTTGAACGCACAGTCGAACACGGAGAGATGCTGCCCCTTGAGGCCGGGCGCGGCTTCGATCGTGTCGTTCTTGTCGATGAAGGCCAGGATGTTCTCCACCGCGGGCTCGTCGTAGCCGAGCGTCCGCAGCGCCAGCGGCACCGTCTGGTTGACGATCTTGAGCATGCCGCCGCCGGCAAGCTGCTTGTACTTCACCAGCGCGATGTCGGGCTCGATGCCGGTGGTGTCACAGTCCATCAGAAACGAGATCGTGCCGGTGGGAGCGAGCACCGTGGCCTGGGCATTACGGTAGCCATGCTGCCGACCACTGGCGAGCACGTCGTCCCACAGTTTGCGGGCGGCGTCGTGCAGGTACTTCGGGCACGTCGGGTCGATCTTCTCAACCGCATCGCGGTGCATCTGCATCACGCTGAGCATGGGCTCGCGGTTGGCCGCGAAGCCTTCGAATGGTCCCACCGCCGCGGCGAGTTCGGCGCTGGTGCGGTTGGCCATCCCATGCAGGATCGCCGTAATGGCTCCGCAGAGTCCGCGGCCGGCGTCGCTGTCGTAGGCGAGACCGTCGGCCATCAGCAGGCTGCCGAGATTGGAGTAGCCGAGGCCGAGCGGCCGGTAGAGATGGCTGTTTCGGGCGATCCGTGGCGTTGGATAACTCGCATGGTCAACAAGAATTTCCTGCGCCACGAGAAACACTCGGCAGGCCGCGGAGAACCGCTCCACGTCGAAGTGACCGTCGGGCTTGCGGAACTTCATCAGGTTGATGCTGGCCAGGTTGCAGGCCGTGTCATCCAGAAACATGTACTCCGAGCACGGATTGCTGGCGTTGATTCGCCCCGAGTTGGGGCAGGTGTGCCAGTGGTTGATGGTGGTGTCGTACTGCACGCCGGGATCACCGCACTGCCAGGCGCACTCGGCCATGCGGTGCATCACCTCACGGGCCTTGTACGACGGTCCGGCCTTCGATGGGTCGGTAACCCAGCGAGTGGTCCAGGTGTCGTCGCGATCGACCGCCGCCATGAAATCGTCAGTGAGTCGAACCGAGAGATTGGCGTTTTGGAACAAGATCGAACTGTAGGCCTCGCCGTTGAAGTTCGAGTCGTAGCCCCCCTTCTCAATCAGGATCCGCGCCTTCTTCTCTTCCTTACTCTTGCACTCGATGAACTCCATGATGTCGGGGTGGTGAACCTTCAGCGACTGCATCTTGGCAGCGCGACGGGTCTTGCCACCGCTCTTCACCACAGCCGCCACCTGATCGTAGACCCTCATGAAGGAGAGGGGGCCGGAAGGCTTGCCGCCACCGGCGAGCTTCTCTCGCTGGCTGCGGAGCGTGGAGAGATCGGTGCCGGTGCCCGAGCCGAACTTGAAGAGCATGGCCTCGCTGCGGGCGAGATCCATGATGTCTTCCATGTTGTCCTTGACGCTCTGAATGAAGCAGGCGCTGCCCTGTGGATATTCGTAGGGGTTGTCGGGCATCACCACGTCGTGCTTCGCCTCGTCCCACCGCCAGTTGCACGGTGTTCCCTTCACGCCGTACTGGTGATAGAGCCCGACGTTGAACCAGACCGGTGAGTTGAACGCACCGTGCTGATGGACGCAGAGCCAGGCAAGGTCACGGTAGAAGTTCTCGCCGTCCTGCTTGGTCTTGAAGTAGCCGTCGGCGGTGCCCCAGTCGGCGATCGTGCGGGCGACGCGATGCACGAGCTGCTTGACGGAGTGCTCCCGCTCGGGAGTGTGGATCTCGCCGTAGAAGTACTTGCTGACGACGACGTTGGTGGCCAGCTGGCTCCAGGCGGCGGGAATCTCGCAGGCCGGCTGCTCGAAGAGCACCTTGCCGTCCTCCCCCTTGATCGCGGCCGTCCGCAGCTCCCACTCCGTCGTGTCAAACGGACTCTCCGCCTCGACCGGACAGAAGGTGGGGTGGATGTCGAGCGCCGTCCGTCCGGCGCCAGCCGAAGCGGCGGCCGGGGCGGAGGAGGTGGCCGGCGTGCCGGCCAGCGTTGCGGAGGCGTCGAAAGCTGCCATGAGTGGAGGCTCCTAAAGAGTGAGGGAGCTGCCGACGGGGGCTCGGCAGGATCGTGCAGTCAGGTGCCGGAGCGCGGTGCCCGGCGAGGATAGTATACTTTCGTATAGTTCTTCTACAAGTCGTCATCGGTCCCCGGCGGGGCCGATCATGAATCGGTCAGCAGGCCCAACGGGACTGCTCGGGGCGATGATCAAAAAGCAGTTCCATCTGCATGCTATCGCAAGATGTAGTGGTAGCCGGTCCCACGACCCCTTCCTGTGGGCCGGGGGGTGAATGTAGCGGGAGCGTCCAGTGAGTCAAGCGACTTTCCGGCGAGTTGTAAAAGGGGCCGAAAAACGCCCGTTTCTGACCGGTTCGCGGGCTGCGGGCGGAGGTGGCCCAGGGCACCCTTCATGGGGGTTTTCAGGCGTCCGCCAGAACCCACCGCCAGCGCGGTGCGACAATGCTGGCAGCGGCCCCTGGCGGCAGGGTCCGATCCGGCCTCGAATTCTGGCACCCTCACCGGAGAATCGTCCATGCTCCCTCACCCCGTCACCCGCCGCCCGCTCGACGGTGTTCGCGTCTTGGCCTTTGTTGGCGACGACTACGAGGATCTTGAACTCTGGTATCCCAAACTCCGCTTCGAGGAGGCCGGGGCGCACGTCACGCTCGCCGGGGAGATGCCGGGCCGCACCTACTCCGGCAAGCACGGCTATCCCTGCACCAGCGATGCCGCGATCGCCGACATGGAAGCCACCGACTTCCACGGCCTGCTGATCCCTGGCGGCTGGATGCCCGACAAACTCCGCCGCCATCCCAAGGTGCTCTCCCTGACCCGAGAGTTCGCCAACACCGGGAAACTCGTGGCCGCGATCTGCCACGGCGGCTGGATTCCGATTTCCGCCGGCGTGTACCGGGGCGTCCGCGTGACGGGAAGTCCGGGGATCAAGGATGATCTGGTGAACGCCGGGGCCTTCTGGGAAGACACACCAGTGGTCGTGGACCGCCACTTCGTCTCCAGCCGGAAGCCAGCCGATCTGCCCGCCTTCACCGCGGCTGCTGTCGATCTCCTGGCCACCGGCGTCAAGGTATAAGATGGCGCGGATGAGCCACGCAACGAATCGAAATCTCGACAACGTCAAGACCCGCATCCGCGCGGCTGGACTGCGGTGCACGACCGCGCGAGTGGCCGTCTTGGAGCACCTCGACACGGCGACTGGACCACGGACGCACGCGGAGGTCTCCGAGGCCCTGGACGACCGCGGCTTCGACCGGGCCACGATCTACCGGAACCTCATCGAACTCACCGACAAAAAGCTCGTGAGCCGTATCGAACTCGGTGACCATGTCTGGCGGTTCGAAATCAAGCGGCACGGCCATGCCCGCGATGCCCAGGGGGAGCATCCGCACTTTCTCTGCACGACATGCGGAGAGATTTCCTGCCTCGACGACGTCCGCGTGGCGATCACACCCCATCCACGAACTCGGTCGGCCGCCGGCACGGCCGCGAAGAAGCCACGGGCCGGCACCCCGCGGGGAGGCGGCATCCATTCGGTCACCGAGGTGCTGCTCAAGGGACGCTGCGGCGACTGCGGCTGACCACCGGGCACCTCACGACGGCAGCAGGTCCTTCAGGCGGGTCGTGGCGGCGCGGCCGATCGGGAGCGGTTCGACGACTCCCTTGAAGAAGACGAGCGTCTGGTCGCGGGACTGCCACTTTGTCGAACGAATCGCGGCAAACTGCACGATCAGCGAGCGGCTGATCCGCCCGCACGACCCCGCTGGCAGGATCTCCTCCCATTCGGCCATCGTTCGCCGGATGATCCGTGACCGACGATCGACGGCCTGCACGCGAGTGTAGTTTCGAACAGCCTCGATCCAGACGATGTCGGCATACGGCACGACCTCGAAGGCCTTGCCTCCATCGGCTGAAAATATGACCGAATCATCCGTGTCACCGGAGGCCTCGCCGGCCTCGGCGTCGGCATCCGATAGACCGTCATCCCCATCGAGTTGGCTGCTCGGCGACGCGACCAGCGCCTCGAGCCGATCGATCGTGATCGCCAGTCGATCTCGATCGACTGGCTTGAGCACGTAATCAACCGCTCCCGCCCGGAAGGCGTCTACGGCCCGATCCTCGTGGGCCGTCACAAACACCACGCGGGTCCCGAATGGCACGCTCGCCATGAGATCGAAGCCCAGCCGCCCCGGCATGTTGATGTCGAGAAACACCACGTCTGGAGACCTACCGGCGAGAAACCGCTCGGCATCACCCACGTCGCGGGCCGAACCCATCACCTCGACACCCGGAAACGACTCGAGCAACTCAGCGAGCCTCTCGATGGCGTTGGGCTCGTCATCAACCAGCAACGCCGTGATCATCGCCATGTCTCCTGTTCCTCGGGTCCTTCCGATCGCGACCCGAGCGGCACGCGAATCAGCACCCGCACCCAGCCGTCATCCTGCCGATGCGAGACGCTAGCCGACGGCCCCACCAGCAGCCGCAGGCGGCGCTCGAGGGACCGCAGCCCGGTGCCGGTTGACTGCCGACCGCCCGGCGCCACCCACCGGCCGGAGTTGGCCACCTCGATCGCCAGCCAATCCTCGTCCCGCCTGGCGGTCACGTCCACCCGGATCGGACGGTCCGCGGTCTGACCGCCGTACTTGATCGCATTCTCCACCAAGGGCTGGACCATCACCGGCGGTACGGCGACGTTCCGGACGTCGAGATCGCATTCAATCCGCGTCACCAGTCCGTCGCCGAAGCGGACACCCTGCACGGTGAGGTACTGCTCGAGGGCATCGAGTTCACGTGACAGGGGTTCTAGCCGGGCGACCGGCCGCAGCAGAAACCGCAGGTAGTTGGCGAGTGCCTGCGTCACCGTGTCGATCGCCTCCGGATCCTGGCGGCAGGCGAGCACCGTGTTGAGCGCGTTGAACAGGAAGTGCGGACTGATCTGCCCCTGCAGGTGCTCCAGTTCGTTCTTGAGCGCGAGCGACTCAGCCTGCATGGCTCGGAACTCCGTCGAGTTCCGCTCGCGGATCAGCTGGTAGCCAAAGTAGAGCGCGCACCAGTTGGCCAGCATCGTCAGGTTGATCGCCAGCCGGGCCACCAGTTCCAACCGCGACGGGGCTTCCGTCACGCGGCCCGACGCCCGGTCGACCCAGAACAGCGTGAGCGTGATCAGCACGGCCGAGAGCAGCGAACCGCCCGCGACGAGTCCGATCTTCGACAGCCCGAGCCGCGTTAACAGCGGCTCCTGCCGCGACAGCCACCGCATGGCCGCCGTGGCGGCAAAGCACAGCCCCACCCGCACCGCCACGAACGGCACCGGATCGGTGATCGCAGGCCGAAACACCTGCACGATGACGAGCGACGCCGCGAGGACGAGCATCCAGAACGCCAGATGGGCGGCCCAGAACAGGAGTTCACCGGCGGCCGGTGAGAGCGATCTGGTGGTGCCGGCAACCACGGCCTCGGACCGCCCTGCCGAAAGCGGGCCGCGAACGGGCACGACCGTGGCGTCGGTGGGAGGCATGAAGGTGACGAGCCGCTGGGAGAATCCACGACCCTTTCAGGGGCACCTTAAGGGTAGCTCTCGCTCCAGTCGCCGTCCCCCCCCCGAAAGGCGGCCGATCAGTACCACAGCCCCACGCGAACAAGCACCGTGTCGCCGGGATGGTAATCGCCGGTGTCGGTCAGGTAGTACTCGACAAGCCGACCCGTCACCCAGCCGGTTTCGAGCCGCCAGCTGACTCCCAGGTCGGCCGGCCGGCGTTCCCAGCCAACGAGCAGCCGGTAATCGTGGTAGACGACGACGTCGTTCGTGCCGTCGTCGCGGCGGACGGCCCACTGGTTGCCGCCGAACTCCCCCGCCAGGTAGAGCCACTGCGATCCCCGCGGCGTCTCGGCGACCCGCCAGGCCAACCGCGGTCGCGGAAAGATGAGCTCGTGCCGCTGGTCGTCAGCCGGCGTCCACAGGAGGCCGCCGGCAGGCAGGAGGTTGACGTCGTAGCGATCGAGGTAGATCACACCTGCCACGACTCGCAGATCTTCGGTCGCCTCCCAGGCGCCAAATCCGTGACCAGTGACCCGCAGGGCCTGCGCCGTGTCGTTGGCGAAATCGCTGTACCATCCCGGCGCGACCGCCAGGTCGACGCCGAACCGCTCACCAACCTTCCGCAGCCACCGCGCCTGGATCCACGATTCGTAGAGCTGCGACGGCAGGCCCGGATCGGTCGGGCCGGGCACTTCATCGACGAACGTGGTGCCGAAGCCGGGCGTCACCAGCAGCGGCGAGTCGACGGTCGGGGCGGGCAGCCCGATGGTCAGACTCGTCTCGAGCGTGGTCAGCCCGAGGCCATCGTCTCCCAACCGCGGCAGTTCGGTGAGCGTGAAGATCGCCTGCTGGAGAGGCCCCGGCTTCGCGCCCGGCGGCAGCTTCCGGCCCGCCGGGGGCTCGAACTCCTGCCGGGGTTGGCCCGGCGGGGCCACGTCGTCGAGCAGGAGCGGCTCGCTGAGATCCTGGGGATCGCCCAGCGCCGCCAGCCGGATCCTCGAGAAGAAGTCCTGCTCCACTGGCGGCAACGGCACCACAGCGGCGGCCTCGTCGCCCGCGGCCGTCGCGGTCAGCACCACGCAGAACACGGCGATGATGGCCCCCGAGATCAATAGGCCAACCCCAGTCGAAACATGATGGTCTGCGGCAGATCGACGATCTGTGGCGGCCCGTCGACGTAGAACAGTTGCCGGTAGAAGACGTAGCCCACTTCGAAGTTGCCCGCGATGCCCGTCTGCGTCAGCGGCGTGAACTCCGTGCCCAGCGCGATCCGGATGTCGTTGTAGTCAAAGGGCGTGATCATGTTGTAGTTGGAGGTGCTGCGGCGAAAGGTCCAGGCGCCGCCGCCGTATTCGCCCGACAGGTAGGCCCACCAGGCATGCTTCTGCGTGCTCGCGTATCGCCACGACGCCCGCGGCGCCGGGAAGAAAATGTCGTACCGCGAGCGGTCGTTCGGGGTCCACGTGGCGCCGATCGCCGGCAGGATCTTCACCTGATTGCGGTCGAGGTAGATGACGCCCGCCTTGCCCTGCCAGGTCGGCGTCAGCTGCAGCGTGCCGATGGCGCGACCCATGATGCGCCAGCTCTCCCAGACGAGCACGTCCCAGTTGGTGTAGATGCCCACGCGGATGCCGAGCTCCGCCCCCCAGAGCGGAGAGAACTTCGGATTCCAGGCGGCGTCGAGGAACACGTCGTAGGTACTCGGTGGCAGGTCGGCCAGTTGCGTCGCCGACGTCTCCGGGCCGTCCCAGAGCTGGAGCCCGAAGCCGGGCGTGATCAGCAGCGGCGCGTGGTTGATGTTGGCCGGCGAGTTGTGAAAGAAGGGCAGGGCGAAGGTGGCCGTCGTGTCGAGTTCGTTGACGCCCACATTGAGGTCGTTGCCATCGCCCATCAGGTAGGCCCAACTGCCGCGGACGCCCTGAAAGACGTGCATCGTCTGCTGGAGGGTGGCGCTCTGGGAGGGGTACCCTGTGGGGAACACCGCAGCCTGCTGGGGACCGCCCGGCGGAGCCGTCAGCGACGGCGTGGCCGGGGAGTAGCCGGGGTAGCCAGGCTGGCCACTGAGTGCTGAGGGCGCCCAGGTCGATCCTGAGGGGCCCGGCGGCGGAAACACCTGCCCTGCCTGCGGGGCGTAGGCGTCCCACGTCGGCGGCGGCGCCGACAGCGGCGCCTGGGCGATTCGGTCGAGTGATGAGGCCGCCGGCGGCGGCAGGTACGACGTCTGCGCGGCTCCCTCCGAGCCCGCGAGGAGCAGGGTTGCCGCGACGACCAACAACACCACCAACCTCATGCCGCGCACGCTCCATCGAGCCGCGGATACCACCGACGGCTCAAAACAGACCGACCTCCATCAACCGAGGACTACGGGGGGTACCACGCACGCAGGACGAGAATCAAGGCCGCGGCACGGCCCTGGCGGCGGCTAGAATCCGTCCGCTACGGAGGTTGCCCAGCTTGACAGCCGATTCCACCCCGACCGCCGATTCCCCGTCCCCGGCGGACGAGTTTCTCGATCCGACCGATCTGCTCCCCGGCAGCGGGCTGGCGACTCTCGAACGCCTTGCGGAGTCTCCGTCGACGATGGACCGCGCCCGGGAGATCGCCGCTGATCCGGCGGCGCGGCTACCCGCCGCCGTGATCGCCGATTGTCAGACGCTCGGCCGCGGCCGCCGCGGGGCCCGCTGGTGGCAGCCGCCCGGCAGCCTTGCCGTGAGCCTCGTGGTCGGCCCCGCGGCTGGGCCTCGCCACGGTCCACGGCCGACATGGTCGCTCGTCTGCGGCATCGCGCTGGCCGAGTCGATCCGGGAACTCGAGCCAACGGTCGCCGCGACGGTTCGCTGGCCGAACGATATTGAGGTCGCAGGCCGTAAGCTCGCAGGCATCCTCGTCGAGACCTCGACCACCGGCCGCACCGTGTTCGGCGTGGGCGTGAATACAACCGGCCGAATCTCTGATGCGCCCGAGGGCCTGCGCGGCCGACTCGTCACCATCCCCGACCTGACAGGCCAAACGCTCTCTCGTCGGCGGCTGCTGACGGCCTTCATTCCCAGGCTCTTGGACCTGCTGGCCGCGACCGACGCCGACCCGGCGGTCCTCGGCCGCCGCTACCGTCCACTGTGCAGCCTGCACGGCTTGCACGTGCAGGTTTATGTCGGCGATCGCCACCACGCCGGCATCTGTCGCGGCATCGCCGACGACGGCGGGCTGATCCTCGACGGCGCGGCTGGGCCCGTCATCATCCACGCCGGCAGTCTCACTCGCCCCGGCGACGAGTGGCGCGGCGGCGAGGTGTAGCGGTACCGCGACCGACCGGTCTGGCCGCGATGCAGATCTCGCGGCCCGCCGTCGAGAGCTGCCGCGCCTTGGGTTCGTAGCCCCACGACCGGAAAGCGTCGAGCCAGCCGTCGATCTCCGCAGACCGCGACCATTCCGGTAGTTTCAGGGTGGCGATGATGCCCCTGGGCCGCGCCGTCCCCCCCGTGAGCACCCGCGCAAGCGCGGCCATGGTGCTGGCGGGATCGATGTTCATGTCGGTGAGCAGCCAGTCGCAGCGCTGAAACTTCTTGAGTGGCACCTCGCGGGCCCGCATCCGCCACTGCGTGAACCGCGGGTGACCCGCCACGCGGTCGTCGACGAGCGCCGCGTCGACGCCGATCACCTCAAGCCCCGCCTCGAGCAGCCGCTGGCAGGCGCCTCCGGGTGCTGCGCCGAGCTCGATCGCCAGTTCACCGGCGGTCGGCTCGAGCCCGAACACCGCCAACGCCTCGTCGAGCTTGAGCCACGCCCGCGAGACCGCAGACTCGGGCAACCGACCGGGATAGACACCGCCGGGCCAGGTGCTCGACGGTGTGCCCGCGCGATGCCAGCCCACCCACCAGCGGTCGATCGAGTCGAGCACGATGTCGAGCACGAGTCCACCGGGCCGGGCGACGGCATCCGCCGCCGGGTCGTGACCGCAGGCGACGGCCACCGCGGCACGGATCTCGGCGACGGGAAGTTCGCCACGGGGATCCCGCGACCAGACGTGAACCGCATCCCAGGCGCCACCACCGACGAGTTCCCGAACGCGAGCCGCGGCGACCTCCACGGTGCTGCCGGAACTCTGACCGAGCGACCGGACGACCGTGCGGGCGAACACGAAATCGGGAAAGAAGTCGTCGGGCGGATCGAAGCCCGCCGGCCCGATCCGGAAGGTCGCCACGCCCCGGCGCCAGGCGGCCGGGGCGAAGGCCGGCAGCGTTTCGGACTGCCGCAACCGCAGCGCCGCCTCACCCCCTCCCTGGCAGCCACAAAGCACGAACTGCCCGCGTTCACGGGGGGAGGGCTTTCCAGACGGAATTCCAGTCATCATGCCCCGATAGTACCACCAACGAATTAGGCCGGCCCGGGCGCCCAAGGGCCCGGGCCGGCCTTTCTCGTCTGAGCGTGGACGCCCCGGTCGGCAATCGCCGGGTGCAAATTGCACCCGTCAACGGCAAGCCGAAGCGAAGGGATGCAGACCGCACGAGGCGGCCTGCCGGATCCCGCGGACGGGATCCCGGCATCGAATCCGCGTCGGAGAGAAGCCCGAGGGCGACACTCCAACGTCAGATTCAGCCGTGGCCCTTCTTCTTCTTGGCGACCTTCTTGGCAGCCTTCTTCTTCTTCTTCGCCATGGAAATGGCTCCTTACCATGAGCACCCTTTGACGGTTCTCACATCCACTCCCCCGGATGCTCTTAGGAGGGGAGCAGACGACGTTTCAGTGCGACGTGAATGTTGATTGCTCACCAACCACATCGCACCGATGAGAGTGTTGTGGTGGATGGCGCTAAAAATTGTCAAGAGAACTTCACCGATATTTTCAGATTTTTCTGCCCGTGAGCCGACCCGCGGTGATGAGGCGCGATTCTCAAACCACACGCGGCGTCGCGCGTCAGGTTGGTTGCGCGATGTCAGTGACCGAGGATGGCCGGAGAGAAGGTGGTCTTTGCTCTTGATCGTCGAAGCCTTGTTCCGGGAACATTAAGCGGCTTGCCGCTCATGGTGCCGAAGATGGTGTGGCCCACCCAGCTCATCACCTCGAGATGGCAGCCGCGGCTGGGAAACGAACGACCCGGTGGTATCATGTGGCGCCCCGCGAGGAGCGTCGAGCGACCGTCCGACGGTGGGTTCCTTCGCGGCGCAAGGCTGGTCCCACCCACCCCGCCGCGGAGAGAATCTGTCGCATGGAGTCAACGAGCCTGCACACCGCCCGCCGCATGCGGGCCCTCGAGCCGTCCGCCACGCTGGCGATGGCGGCCCGCGCCGCCGCACTGAAAGCCGCCGGCGGCGACGTCATCGATCTGTCAGTGGGCGAGCCCGATTTCCCCACGCCCGAGCACATCTGCCGGGCGGCCGAGGAGGCGATCCGCGGCGGCAAAACCAAATACACACCCGCCGCCGGCATCCCGCAGCTTCGACAGGCCGTGGCCGACGACTACACCCGGCGGACGGGCCTGGCCGTCTCACCCGGTCAGGTCGTCATCTCCAACGGGGCCAAACACTCCCTCCACAACGTCTTCACCGCGGTGCTCGACGAGGGCGACGAAGTGATCGTGCCCACGCCGTACTGGGTGAGCTATGCGGAGCTCATCAAGCTGGCGGGGGCGAAGCCGGTGCTGCTCGAAACCCGGATCGAGGACGACTTCAAACTTCGTCCTGAGGCCCTCCGGGCAGCGGTCACGCCCCGGACCAGAATGCTCCTGCTCTGCTCGCCGAGTAACCCGACCGGGGTCGTCTACACACCGGATGAACTCGGCGCCCTGGCCGACATCGCCATCGAGCACGATCTCGCGGTGGTGTCTGACGAAATCTACGACCAGCTCGTGTACGACGGCCGGGAGAGTGTCTCCTTCCCCACGCTGCGTCCCGACCTCGCCGACCGCACGGTCGTCGTGGCCGGCGTCAGCAAGACCTACTC
>QWQL01000170.1 GCA_003670825.1 Planctomycetota bacterium | reverse complement strand
TTCGGCGTCCAGCACGTTGTCGAGAAACTCGGCGGCCGTATTGGGATCATCGGCCAGACCGCGGCCCACGGGCGAGGGCGCAGAGAGCCCCTGGTGCCCGACGACGGCCCTGGTCCGCTCGACCAGGGCCGGAGCGACGCCGCTGGCGGCCACCTTCTCGCCCAGGGCCTGCTGGTCCTCGGGAGCAAGCACCCCGTCGATCCATGCCAGCAGGGTTCTGACGGTCAAACGCATCTGGTGTTCCTCGGTCCGTTGGCGATGGGCAGCGACGTGGGGCGAACCCCACTGGTAAGAGTGGCGTGTTGCGTCAGATTTCGTGCATCGGGCTCGTCCCGAAAAACCGAGGAGCCCGGGCGATCCTCCGGGCCGATCATTCCGTATACAGAGAAGAACGCTTGGGTTGGGCCCGCCCCGGGGCAGGGGCTACGATTCCTGCAACTGGGTCGATTCGACGGAACGTCCACTGGTTCACTGCCATGAACAGCCATCTTCGACAACTCCACCTGCGGCATGCGGCTGGGTATATCGAACTCGGCGAACTCCTCGCCGACGCCGATGCACCTATGCCTGAGAACGCCCGTACGCTGCTCCGGCGGGCGCTTGGGGAACTCGCCGAACTACCCGAGGCCAGCCGGTCCGGGCCCGTCGCCAGCCTGCTCGAGGGTCGTGCCCTGCGCATGCTGGGAGATTGGGATGGAGCGGTCGGCCCGCTCCGGCAGGCGGCCGAGGCCGCTCCAGAGCACCTGGAATCGTGGCTGGGACTGGGCTGGTGCTATAAGCGGCTCGGCAGGCTCGACGAGGCGATCGCGGCCCTGAGGAGCGGCCTGGTGGCCACGCCCGGGCAGCCCCTCTTGCTCTACAATCTCGCCTGCTATCACTCGCTCGCTGGCGATGTTTCGGCGGCGGTCGACCACCTCACGAAGGCGATCTCGATTGACGACCGCTTTCGAGACCTCACCGGCGAGGAACGCGACTTCGACCCGATCAGGAGTGACCCGCGATTCCTTGCCGCCACGCACGTCGTGGTGTGAAGGGTGGCGAGTTGGCGTGCCGAACGAGGGCCGCGTGGTGCTGGCAGTTCGGATGCAAGGACGGATCCCGCGATGACGAGCCCAGCCCTGCAGGAGATCATCGCACTGCTGGGCTGCCCTGCCGCTGGCAACCCGGCGCAGTATCTCTTCGAGCGGGCGATCGAGGCTGCCGAACTCGACTGGCGGTTCATCACCTTCGACGTGGCCGCCGACGACGTGGCGGCGGCCGTGGCGGGCGCTGCCGCCCTCGGCCTTCGCGGGTGCCTTGTCTCGGGACCGCTTCGCGAAGCGTGCCTGCGGCTGGTTGCCACGGCGAGCCCGTCGGCCGAGTTTGCCGGCAGTGTGAGCCTGCTCGAGAGGCGAACCGATGGGCTTGCCGGCCACATGACCGACGGCCGTGGGATCGTCGAGGCGCTCCGGGCTCACGTCGACCCTGTCGGCAAGGGCGCGCTCGTCATCGGCGCCGACGCCTGCGGGCGGGCCGCAGCCCTCGAGCTCGCCCTCGCCGGGGCAACCCGGCTCGTAATCTGCGATCCTGACACCGAGCGGTCACGGTCGCTCGCCGAGGCGCTGACGAGCGTCCACGCCGCCGACGCGGGTGTGGCCGACTGGCAGGCAGGGATCGTCGTGCCCCCCGAGATCGCCATCGTGGTGCTGTCTTCTCTCGGTGGCCAGGCGGCGGCGGTTTCCGGCCTGCGCCCCGACTTGGTGGTGGCCGACGCCTTGCTCACCGCAGGGCTTTCCCCCCTCGCCTCACTGGCGGCCAGCGCGGGCTGCTGCGTTGTCGACGGCATCGAGATTCATGCCGCGCAGACCGCCATCGATTTTCAGATGCTCACCGGGCTGGAGCCTGACATCGAGATGCTTCGCGACTCCCTCGAGGAGTATCTCTCCTGATCGCATGCTGACCGCGTCCTGCCGGCCGTGGCGGCGTGTTTCAGCCGTTTGAATCAAGTCGATCGATCCGCCGCCGCAGGGCCGCAGCGCTCGATCGGACATCGGAGACCGGATCGTCGGCGAGCGTTGTGATGAGCCTCGAGATCACCTCGGGGGGTGGTTGCTTCGACGAATCGACGAGCACGCCCACGCCTTTGATCGCATTGACCACGATCATCGCCCGACGGTACCGCTCGGCCTGCCTTTTCTGGTCTCCCTCCTGGGGTAGAACGTCGGGCAGCGCGAGCATTTCTTCCAGAATGGTCCACGCCGCGTCGCTTCCCTGGCGAGCGAGCCCCATGGCGGCGTTGAAGCGGACGTCATCGTCGCCATCGTCGAGGAGTTCCCGCAGTCGCGCCACCGAATCGGAGCCCCCCACCACGCCGAGGGAGTAGCTGGCGGACGACCGCAGCGTTGCAAGGTCGCTTCGCGATGCGGTCAGGAGGGCGGCGGCGACGGCAGCCGGGTCGGCAAATGATTTCCCAGCCGAGGTGAGGTTCGACGACAGCACGGCCAACGCCTCGACGGCGGCCTGAGCCGTCTGCGGATCACCGGCGTCGACGGCCCGCTGGAGCAGGGGCACGGCGGCTTCGGGCACCGAAAACTCACCGAGCGCACGGCAGAGATATCCGCAGAGCGTCTTGGCCTGCTCGGCCGCGTGGCCGCTGCCGTTGGTTCGACCGCTGGCAACTTCGTCGTTGAGGATGCCGGTCAGGTCGCCCGCCAGTTTGGCGTCGTTCTTGAGTGCCGCGCCGCCGGGGCCACGGAGATCGTTGGCGAAGTTCAGGGCCACCTGCCAGCGGCCCTCGTTGTTGCGGCGGAGGGCCCGCACGTAACTCTCTGGATCGTTACCCATCTGGGCGAGCCAGTAGAATCCCCAGACCACGAACAGGCCGCAGGAGACGATCGTCAGCGGCACCACGAACAACTGCACCAGAAACGCCGCGCTCGGCGGTTCGACGGTCGGCAGAGCATCGTCGGGCCGAGGGCCGCGTCGGGAAGGTTCGCTCATGGATCAAGTCTAGGAGGCCGGGAACGTGAGTCAACGTCGCAGCGGTCTCAGCCCCGCATGCTGGCTCGACGCCGACCTGCCAACGGTGGCCGAGAATCTGGCCCTCGACGAGGCGTTGCTGGCCGACGTTCACGAGGGGCTTTGGGGCGGGCCGGTGATCCGCACGTGGATGGCGGCCGAGCCGACCGTTGTGCTCGGGTCGTCGAGCCACCTCGCCGCGGAGATCGATCCCGACGCCTGCCAAGCGGCAGGCGTGCGGGTGCTCCGCAGACCCAGCGGCGGGCTCACGGTGGTGCTCGGACCGGGGTGCCTGATGTGGTCGGTGATCGCTCCCCTGCCCGAGACCGCGCCGGGAATCGACTCGCTCCACGCCGCCATGCTCGATCCGCTCTGCGCCGCCCTGACGGCCGCTGGGCGTCCGGTCGTCCGCCGCGGTGCGAGTGACATTGCGATCGACGTCGACGGCATGGAACGGAAGGTCTCGGGCAACGCACTGCGCATCCGCCGCGGGGCCGTTCTCTATCACGGCACGCTGCTCGACAGGTTTGACATCGGCCTGATCTCGCGGGTGCTCAGGCACCCGCCCCGCGAGCCGGGCTACCGAGCCCGACGCCCACACGAGGCGTTTCTCGCAAACCTCCGGCTCGGCCGCGCGCCGCTCGAGGCCGTGGTCCGCCGAGCATTTGCGGCCGACGACGTTCGCCGCGATTGGCCGCAGGATCGCGTCACGACCCTTGTCCGCGACCGGTATCTCGACGCGGCGTGGACCCACCGGCTGCCGTGAAGTCGCGCGAGTCTGCCAACCACGCAGGCTGGGCAAACTGCGGAAATCAGGACGAACCTGCAGGATCGGGGGCGGGTTGTTTCGATGGTGATTTCGGGGGGCCACAGAGGCCGATCTCTACCACGGTGGCGGGTCGGGCGGCCAGAAACGCTCTCGCCTGTGGCAAACCAGCCTTTCGCTGGCGGCAGTGCTTCGATAGGTTTCTCGACCCGATCGACATGAAGTCGATTCGTCAGCCCGCAACAGGAGGTTGCCTTCCATGCGTCTGCACATGAACGCCGCGGATGTCCGTGGTCTTGTTTCACGGCATTTTCTCAAACTCGGTGCCGACGTCGTTGACGTCGACGACCTGCAGGAAAACATCCGCATCGATCGCGGTCGGTGCGTGGCACGGTGCTACCGTGTGGCCGAGATGTTCGCGATGTGGATGATCGACGTGGGCGTCTTACAGTTCTACGACGCCGACGGCGAAATGCTCCATACCGTGAATCTGTTCACGGAACTGCAACCGCAGCGGGCCGCGGCCTGATCGCAGAGGATCGACGTCGGTGGGGACGAGCAGGTTTCGAGGGCGTTCCGGGGGGAGCGTCTGCTTGGGCCGCGTGGGATCGAGCGGGGGGACCATGTCGATGGACCGTCAGGCAGGGCGACAGCGGCTGTCGATCGTGATTCCCGCCACCGAAGTGTCCGGCCTCGAAGAGACGCTCGTCAGCGTCCTCGAAAACAGGCCGGCCAACTGCGAAATCATCGTCGCGCACACCATGCGATACGACGATCCGTGGAATATCCGCGAAGAGGTCAGCTTCGTTGAGCCTCCCCGAGGTTCTGGCCTGATCGGCTGCATCCATGCGGGCGCAGCGGCCGCCACGGGCGATGTGATCCACGTGCTGGCCGCCGGCTGGAAGGCGACGGAAGGCTGGACCGAGCCGGCGCTCGAGCACTTTTCCCGGGAGGGCGTGGCCGCCGTCGTGCCGCTGGCCGTCTCGGGAGCCGATCGTCAGCAACCGGTGTCGGCGGGTATCCGGCGCTCGATCGGGGGCCGCAGCGTGCCGGTCGTGCCTCGGCGGACGAAGGGCGGCATCACGACTGGTGGGCTGCCATCAGCGCCGGCGCTTGAGGCCGGCTTCTGGCGGGCTGACGTGCTCATCGACATCGGCTTTTCCCAAGCCTGTGGCGAGGCCCTCGCCGCGGCCGACATGGCGGCAGCCCTCGCCGCGGCCAAACGTGGCGTCGTGCTGGAGCCGGGATCGTTGGTCGTAAGCGGTCCATCCCGGAGACGTCGCAGCAGCTTCGTCGCCGGCCTGCATGCGGAGCGGCTCTTCTGGCGTTCGCTGCCGTGCGACCGCGCGATGCCCGCCCTGATCGCGCATCTGGGCGAGGTGATGCGGCATGCGGCGGCGACGGCGCCGCTGGGCACGTTCGCGATGTTGGCCGGTCGACTGGCGGCGGTCCTGCAGGTGGGGTCGTGCATCCCGCGGGCCCGGCAACTCGCGGCGCTCAGGCGACAGGCCGCCGGGAATGACTCTCCGGAAGAGACGGCCCGCACGTACCGGATCGAGACCTCCCACGAGCCTACGGCCCGACCCCACATCGAGCCGCAGGTCCCCGCGCTCAAGAAGTCGGCGTGATGGGCCGCGAGGCGACATCCTGGCGACTTCACCAGGGGATGCTGTCATCGGCCGAACGAGGCTGGTACACTTTCGCCGACCAATGCTCCCGTAGCTCAATTGGATAGAGCGTCAGCCTCCGAAGTTGAAGGTTACTGGTTCGATCCCAGTCGGGAGTACTTCTGTTGTCGCCGGAATCACGCTCGAGCGCATCTCAGGTATGTGGAGCGTCGTCTTCGTAAGCGAGGGCGGGTAGGCGAAGGGGGTCGGCGAACGCTCGAGGAGCCTTGGGCGTATCCTCGCCCGGCGACGCGACTTTTGCCGCCCCCGAGCCGGCGAACCACGTAAGTCGAATGCGCTCTGGTGGCATCGTGCGGCCACACCACAAGCGATGGCGCAAAAGCCATGGCCCAAAAGCGATGACCGAAGAGCGTCGCGGTCGACGCTCTTCGGCCACCTGTTTGCTTGAGGACGTGGACGGCCTAGTAGCGGCGTCCGCCGCCACCACCACCGCCACCACCGCCGCCGCCGTACCCACCACGGCCACCACCACCGCCGCCACCGCTGCTCTCGCGCGGCTTGGCTTCGTTGACGGTGAGCGGACGGCCGTCGAACTCCTTCTCGTGCATGCCGCTGATCGCCCGCTGCGCGGCGTCATCAGCCTGCATCTCCACAAAACCGAAGCCCTTGCTGCGGCCCGTGTCGCGGTCCTGAATGACCTGCGCGCTGACGACCGTGCCGAACTCGAGGAACATCTGCTCCAGCGTCTCGCTTGTCACGCTGTACGCGAGATTCCCAACATAAAGTTTCTTACCCATGAACAGAACTCTCCTACGTGTGACCCAAGGTAACTTTCGGGGTCACGTCGAAAGGGCCAGAAATTGGCAGCCCGCCAGATGGCAAGGCGAGGATATAGAAGCAACGGCAAGGGCCTTGCGGCAGCCGCGCAACGTCTAGCGTCGTCTCACACCAACCCCAGAACTTTAAACCACGGCCGCGGCAAAAGCAACGCCTTCTCCGAACCTACAGCCTGGGGTAGAGGCCTTCCAACTGCACCAAGTAGTGCAGGATGTGGGTCCGGGCGATACCCAGTTCGCTATGGGACCGGGGGTCAGGCGGGGAGGGCTGCTTATTTTCCCGCATCGCCCCGGCCGCATCGCGCAGGGCCGGCCAGAGATACCGCTGCTCGCACTCGGTCTGGGCAGACCGCTTCCGGCCGACGCCGCACTCATGCACGTCGTGGTCGAGATCGGTCTTCAGGGCGGCGAGTTTTCGCTGGACCGAGTTCGAGTCGGCACCGCCGGGCTGCCCGCGATCTCCGGCGGCGGTCGTGATTTCCTCGATGCGGTCGCGGTATCGCCGCAGCCGTAGGATCACGCTCCGGGCCTCACTCCGCTCGGTGCTGCTCACGACATCCGCTCCCTTCACGATCGATGGCCTGAAATGACCCCCGTGAATCGGCCCTACAAGGCGACGGGGAGCATGCGACCGCGTGGGCTCGCCTAACGAGAGCGTACCATAGGCCAAGGCAGGTCGACGGAGGCTCGCCGATCTTCGGACCCGGCGACAAGGGTGTTGTAATCCGGGTCGACATTCTCGCGGTGGATCAAACGACCACGGCGGTGCCTGGGAGGGATCAATGACAACGATCGGTCCCCGCCGCGTGCTCATCGTCGAGCACGAGCCGCTCACCGCGGCCACGCTGGCGACGGAGCTCGGATCCTTGGGGTACCACGTCTGCGGCGTCGCCACCACTCCCGACGATGCGTTGGCAGCCGTGGTTCGTGAGCAACCACACGTGGTCTTGATGGACGTCCACCTGCCCGACGGTGGTGACGGCATCGACACGGCCCGCCGCATCTGCCTCGGACGCGACACGGCCATCGTGTTCCTGACTGCCCAGTCCGACGAGGCCACTCTGGCACGCGCGCTCGAGGTGTCGCCGTTCGGGTTTCTCGTCAAGCCGTTCCGGGCCAGGGAACTGAAGGTCGCCATCGAGGTCGCCGTGACCAAGCAGGCCAAGGACGCAGCCGCGGCCAGGGAGTGGCAGGAACTCGCCACCACTGACCCACTCACGAGACTTCCCAACCGGCGGAAGCTCGCCGAGGTGCTCCGCACGGAGTGGGATCGCTGCCGGCAGGACGGGGTCTCCATCGCGGCGTTGATGATCGATGTCGATCACTTCAAGGCCTATAACGACACCTACGGCCACCCGGCTGGCGATGCCTGCCTGATGGCCGTCGCAGAGGCGATCCGCGGCTCGTGCGGTCGCCCTGGAGACTTCCTTTGCCGGTGGGGGGGCGAGGAGTTCCTGGCCATCCTGCCGGCCACCGACATCACGGCCGCGGCCCACGTTGCAGAACGAGTGCTTGCCGCGGTGCGGCGGCGGCAACTCCAGCACCAAGGCTCCCCCACAGACACCATCCTCACCGTCTCGGTCGGCGGGGCCGCGGTCGTGCCCGCAATCCCAACGGGCGCTGACGACCTGATCGCCACCGCGGACCACTCCCTCTACGAGGCCAAGCGCCGCGGCCGCAACCGCGCGGCGTTCGAGCGGCTCGACGGTGGTGACGTGCCCGGCGAGGCCCCCCCTCGCCGAGCCTAGTTCGAGCCCGCGTCGAGGCGGCACCTCCGCGCCTCGTGGCCGGCCTTCGCCGCGGCCTGGCGGGGCGGCGTTCCACGCCCTCGTGAGCGGGTCATCGCCACCCCCTTCCGAGCCACCACCGAGATGGTGAGGCGGCCGGAAAGCCGCGTCGACCCTGATGGCGTCGAAAAACACGCCAAAACCAGAGCCTTACGGGCCTTTTCACTAAAAAACGAGGCCTCGTCGTCATCTGGCACGCAACGTGCATGTCTTCTTCTCCGCTGGCACGAGGGTGTTGTGACTCTCCCGCCGGCGACTGGTGTCGTAATCGCTGTGAGCGTGGAGGTGTGAAGTGATGAAGGTTGCCGTTGGCATTACGTCGGAAGAAGTGCGTCCCACGGGCAAATAACGCCTGTTGGCCGTTCTTTGTGGCGATTGCGGCGGGCGGAGCGGTGCTCCTCGGCCTGGAATCGTCGGGTTTTGTCCTGGTTTGATGTTTTTCGCGTGATCAGACCGTCTCCCCCGTGGGGACGGCCGGTCGCCCAGAGATTTGTGGCTCGTCAAGTTGTGCCGTTGTTTTCGAGAGATTTTCCCGTGTTTTCCCCAGTTCCTCACGACCCCCGGTTGGTACCTGCGTCGCGGCCAGAGACGGCCTGCACTCAGATGGTCCGATCAGGCATGCAGGACTGGCCTCACCAAAATGGTGAGGCGATCACCAGAGTGGTGATCACCGAAGTGGTGAGCACGAAAACCCCGCAAAATCCCAATAAAATCCCCCCTGGCCCGGCGTGGGGCCATTCCGACCCCGACGTGTGGCCGACCGGCTCGGCAGCCGGGCCCCCGGTGTCGCAAACGCGGTTCCCGGTTCCACCAGATCCACCGCTCCATGCCTCCCCACCGTGCTCCCGGCGTGGCCCCGTCCCGACCGGCCGAGGGCACTCACCGCACACCCCGAGTCCGACCGTCGTTCGTTCGTGGCCCGGGACCTTGTTGCCTGATCCGTCAGGCGGGAGTCCGTTCGTTCGTTTGATTCGTTCGTCGTTCGTCAACCAATCCCAACCCCTTGGCCGGGAGGCTCGGTCGTTCGCGCCCGCCCGGCCCCAGTTTTGAAAGGTTTCATCCCATGACCCGTTCCCTGTTTATCCGCGCCTGCGGCGCGGTCGCCGCCATCACCGCAGTGACCTGCTGTGCATTCAACGCCCGGGCCGATATGGTCACCCAAAACGAACTGCCCGACGTCGTTTTCGTGGCTGGCACCTCGACCGGGTCGCAGGCCTTCGTCGACATCGGTTCGCCGAATCTCGACTCCGGCAACATCAATAGCGCCACGTCGTTCACGATCGGCAACCGGAACTCGACCGGTGCGAGCGCTAGATACTTCACGGGCGTTCCGACCCAGCTCTACGGACCGGTCCCCTTCAGTCCGGCTGTCGGGTTGAGCCTCAGCTTCGGAAACGCTGGGTTTGAAAACTTCCTCTCGACG